>CAZUDU010000319.1:0-1509 GCA_964619455.1 uncultured Faecalibacterium sp. | reverse complement strand
CCTTGGTGAAGGCGATGCCGTTGGTGTTGCCGGTGGTCTTGATCTTTTCGGTCACACCCTCGCCGTCAAAGATATCAAAGATCTTGCCCACAGCGATGACGTCCTTGCCTGCTTCCTTGAGCACATCCAGCATGGTGGCGCGGGGCGGCTTCAGGCTCAGGTCGTGGCGGTTGGTGGTGCGGTAGAAGGTATCTGCCGTCTTGCCCAGATACGGGCGTGCGATGACACGGCCCACGCCGTACTCACCCTTGAGCATCTCACGGGCGATCTCGCAGTAGCGGTACAGCTCCTGCACCGGCACCTGATCCTCGTTGGCTGCTACCTGGAACACGCTGTCGGCGCTGGTGTAGACGATGAGTGCATCCTCTGCGAGTGCCTGCTCGCCAAAGTCCTTGAGCACCTGCGTGCCGGAATAGGGCTTGTTGCACAGCACCTTATGACCGGTCTTTGCCTCGTACTCTGCGATCAGCTCTGCCGGGAAACCCTCCGGGAAAGTAGGCAGCGGCTGGGGGCTGACCACACCGGCGATCTCCCAGTGACCAATGGTGGTATCCTTGCCCATGCTCTGCTCCTGCAGGCGGGCAAAGGCTGCCTGCGGTGCATCGGTCTTTTCGCCGGCGGTCACGCCGTCGATGTTGAACAGACCCAGCTTGCGCAGGTTGGGGCAGTTGAAGTTCTCGTGCTGCGCAATGGCGCCGAGGGTGTTGGTACCCTCATCACCGAAAGCAGCGGCGTCCGGCTCTGCGCCAATGCCAAAACTATCCAGAACGATCAGAAAAACGCGCTTTTCCATAATCCGTTTTACTCCTTTTTCTTCCGGGCAGAAAACGCCCGGATAAGTGAGACTTTCACCTTGTCTCCATTATAAGCAAAACGGCGCAGCAATGCAAGTGCCGGTGCATCTTTTCCACCTTTGCAGCTTGTCTAAAACTTAACCAAATTTTTTCTCAACTTTTTCTTGCTCTATTGTATCCAAGCGATTATAATAGTAATTGGTCGAGTTTTGATTTTTTGGGAATTCGATGCAAAGCCACATCTATCGCACGGGGTTTCCCCGTTTGTTGCACAGCTGCCTGTATGGATACAGGCGGCCCGCCGCAAAATAGAACAAGACGAATGTAGTCGGAGGTATTTTATGAGAAAAACAAAGATCATCTGCACCCTCGGTCCTTCCACGGACAAAGAAGGCGTCCTGCGCGAGCTGGTCGCCAACGGCATGAACGTTGCCCGCTTCAACTTCTCCCACGGTTCTCATGAGGAGCACAAGGGTCGCTTTGATCTGCTCAAATCTCTGCGCGAAGAGCTGGACAAGCCCGTTGCTGCCCTGCTGGACACCAAAGGCCCTGAGATCCGTCTGAAGGACTTCAAGAACGGCGTAGAGCAGCTGCAGGCCGGTCAGCTCTTTACCCTGACCACCCGCGACGTCGAGGGCACCAATGATATCTGCTCCATCACCTACAAGGATCTGCCGCAGGACGTTCAGCCCGGCGGCACCATCATGCTGGATGA
>CAZUDU010000318.1:0-1533 GCA_964619455.1 uncultured Faecalibacterium sp. | reverse complement strand
TTCTTGCCGTTCTCGTTTGCCCACTTCTTGTAGGTGCCAGCAACCAGGTGCTGGAAGCGGACGGGGTTGGTGGAGTTGCCGGTGATGGAGCACTGGACGTCCTCCTTCTGCATGATGGCAACGCCTTCCATGACGTCGTTTGCGCCGTAGCACTTAACAGCAGCACGCTCGCCCTTGGAGAAGGGAACTTCCTTCACAACGGTCAGGGTCTGAGTGGGGATGTCGTACTCAGTCTGAACGTAGGTGAAGCCGTTGATACGGGAGATGATGTAAGCAGCATCCTTGCCCAGGCCGTTCAGGATAACGCGCAGGGGGGTCTTACGGACCTTGTTAGCAGTACGAGCGATGCCAATAGCACCCTCAGCAGCTGCAAAGGACTCGTGGCCAGCCAGGAATGCAAAGCAGGTGGTATCCTCGCTCAGCAGACGCGCGCCCAGGTTGCCGTGGCCCAGACCAACGTTACGCTGCTCTGCGACGGAACCGGGGATGGTGAATGCTTCCAGACCTTCGCCGATTGCAGAAGCGCACTCAGCAGCATCGGTCAGACCACGCTTGACAGCAATGGCAGTGCCCAGGACGTATGCCCAGACAGCGTTATCGAAGCAGATGGGCTGCACGCCGCGGACGATCTTGTCGCAGTCGATGCCCTTAGCGAGGAGCATCTCGTTGCAAGCGTCCAGAGACTCCAGGCCATTAGCCTTCAGGCATGCCTCGATTTTCGGCATGCGGCGATCCATAGATTCAAAAGTTGCCATGAGTTGTTCCTCCTCTCTTATTCTTCACGGGGGTCAATGTACTTGACAGCACCCTGATCTGCGCTGAAACGGCCGTAAGTGCCAACGTTGCTCTCGTAAGCCTCGTTGGGGGTCTTGCCGTGACGGATATCCTCCATCATCTTGCCCAGCTTGACGAACTGATAGCCGATGACCTCGTTGTTCTCATCGACAGCCAGCTTGTTGATGTAGCCCTCGGTCAGCTCCAGATAGCGGACGCCCTTCTCCTTGGTGGAGAAGATGGTGCCGGTCATGGAACGCAGACCCTTGCCCAGGTCGTCCAGACCTGCGCCGATGGGCAGACCGTCCTCAGAGAAAGCGGTCTGGCTGCGGCCGTAGACGATCTGCAGGAACAGCTCGCGCATTGCAACGTTGATCGCATCGCACACCAGGTCGGTGTTCAGAGCTTCCAGAATGGTCTTGCCGGGCAGGATCTCGCCTGCCATAGCGGCAGAGTGGGTCATACCGGAGCAGCCGATGGTCTCGACCAGAGCCTCTTCGATGATGCCGTTCTTAATGTTCAGAGACAGCTTGCAGGTGCCCTGCTGGGGAGCACACCAGCCCACACCGTGGGTGTAGCCGCTGATGTCCTTGATCTCATAGGCCTTGACCCATGCGCCCTCTTCGGGGATGGGAGCCGGACCATGCTTAGGACCTTTGGTGATCGGGCACATATTCTGTACTTGCTGCGAATAGGTCATAATCATACTCTCCTTTTGACAAATAGTCGCTTTGCAGCACAAAACAGCCGCTGCGCCCT
>CAZUDU010000317.1:0-1558 GCA_964619455.1 uncultured Faecalibacterium sp. | reverse complement strand
CAACACTTTTTTGCATCTTTTTTGACTTTTTTCTTTTTGTTTTTCACTCCCTGCTCCGGCAAGGCGATCTCGCTGCCGCAGCCGCAGGCTGCGGCAGCGGGCAACCCCTTTTCCTCCTTGACAAGCTCCCATGTTTGGGTCAGAATTAAGGTACTGAGCTGCCCGTATTCCGCAGCTGATCCGTATGCATATCTATTTACTATTATATATAAAGAGAAGGGGTGTCTGCTGTGTCCTGTCTGACCGTGCGCGGCTGTTCCATCGGGGAAGGCCGCCCCAAAGTGATCCTGCCCATTGTTGAAACGACCGAAGCTGCTATTCTGGAAAAGGCCGCGGAGTTTTCCACTCTGCGCGCCGATTGTGTGGAATGGCGTGCCGACTGGTTCGATTCGGTCTGCGACCCTGCCGCTCTTACCCACTGTCTGAGCGCTCTGCGCACAGCGGTCGGAGAAAAGCTGCTGCTGGTCACCTTCCGCACCAAAGCCGAGGGCGGCGAGCGTACCCTGAGCCTTACTGAATACATTGCCTTTCTGCATCGGGTCTTTGCCAGCGGGTGCGCCGACCTGATCGACATCGAATTCTTCTCCGCCGGGGAGGAGCTGCCCCGGCTGATCAAGCAGGCGCACTCTGCCAAGCTTTCGGTGGTCTGCTCCAGCCACGACTTTGCCAAGACCCCGCCGCGCACTGTTCTGGTGGAACGGATGGTGCAGATGCAGCAGGCAGGTGCCGATCTGCCCAAGCTCGCCGTGATGCCGCGCAGCCGGGCGGACGTACTGGAGCTGCTCGCCGCCACCGCAGAAATGGCAGACCAGCACCCCGAAACGCCGGTCATCACCATGAGTATGGGGGCACTGGGCGCGGTCAGCCGCCTGAGCGGTTCCGCCTTCGATTCTGCCATGACCTTCGCAAACCCCGGCAGAGCGAGTGCACCGGGTCAGATCCCGCTCGAGATCCTCAATGCAGCACTGGATGCCCTGACAGTTTAAGCAAAAAAGAAGCAGTTCGCACGATAAGCGAACTGCTTCTTTTCTTATGATAGGTTATAAAGTCTCTCCGCTGGGGAGCTGGTTCCACAGACGGTAGTAAACGCCCTGCTTTTCCAGCAGCTCATCGTGCGTACCGGACTCCAGCACGCCTTCCTCGCCCAGAACAAGGATGCGGTCGTAATCCTTGATGGTGGTCAGCCGGTGCGCGATGGTCAGGGTCGTGCGCCCATGCGCCAGCTTCTCCAGGCTCTGCCCCACCAGGATCTCGCTCTCGTTGTCCAGTGCGCTGGTCGCTTCGTCCAAAATCAGGATGGGCGGGTTCTTGAGGAACACCCGCGCAATGGAAATGCGCTGCTTCTGACCGCCGGACAGTTTGACTCCGCGCTCGCCCACATAGGTATCAAAGCCATCCTTCAGAGCAAGGATGAACTTTTCTGCACCGGCAAGACGCGCCGCCTGCCGGATCTCCTCCCGCGTTGCGTCAGGCTTGCCGTAGGCGATATTCTCTGCCACCGTACCGCTGAACAGGTACACATCCTGCTGGACGATGCCGATCTGCTCGCGCAGGCTCT
>CAZUDU010000316.1:0-1563 GCA_964619455.1 uncultured Faecalibacterium sp. | reverse complement strand
AATAAAGGAACAGGAGACTAGGATTATGAGCAGCAACACGAAGGTTTACGAGGATAAGATGAAGAGCACGGTCGAGCATCTGGGCCGTGAGCTGGCAGCAGTGCGTGCAGGCCGTGCAAACCCTGCCGTTCTGGACAAGATCGTTGTAGACTACTACGGTGCTCCCACCCCCATCCAGCAGGTCGCAGCAGTCGCTGTTGCAGAAGCCCGCACCCTGACCATCACTCCGTGGGACCGCAGCCTGCTGCGTGCGATCAGCAAGGCGATCATGGCAAGCGATGTCGGCATCACCCCCATCGATGACGGCCAGACCATCCGCCTGAACTTCCCCGCACCCAACGAGGAGCGCCGCAAGCAGCTGGCAAAGGAAGTTTCCAAGCTGGGCGAGGATGCAAAGGTCGCAGTGCGCAACATCCGCCGCGATGCAATGGATAAGGCAAAAGCAATGAAGAAGGCCGGCGAGCTGACCGAGGACACCCAGAAGACCATGGAAGAGGATGTCCAGAAGCTGACTGACAAGTATATCAAGAACATCGATGCCGCTGTGGAAGAGAAGCAGAAGGAGATCATGTCCGTCTGATCGTTCCACGCAGGATCATACTGAAAAAGATGCCGTGCGCTGAGGATAGGTGCGCGGCACTTTTTTCGAGGCGGCATACGCTGCCGGGAGGAGAAAATGGCGCACCCGAAAGAATTTGCCGAGGGGCTTTCCATCGGCATCATCATGGACGGCAACGGACGCTGGGCGAAGAACCGTGGCCTGCCGCGCACGGCGGGGCACAAAAAAGGCGCAGAGGTCTTTTCAGACATTGCGGACTACTGCGATGAGCTGGGGGTCTCTTCGGCATACTTCTACGCATTTTCGACTGAAAACTGGAAGCGCCCGCTGGAAGAGGTCAACGCCATCATGCGGCTGTTTGGCGAATATCTGCTCAAGGGTTTCGACTATAAGAACCGCAACATCCGCATCTGCTTTATGGGGGACCGCACGGTTCTGGAACCGGGCCTGCAGGAGCTGATGAACAAGCTCGAGCGGGAGTCGGCGGTAAAGACCGGCATGACCCTGAACATTGCGATCAATTACGGCGGCCGGCCGGAGATCCTGCGCGCAGCAAAGATGCTGGCAAAGGCGGCCGCGGACGGCGAGCTGGATCCGGAGCAGATCACGGAGCAGACCCTGTCGGACTGTATGTACACCGCCGGGCAGAAGGATCCGGATTTCATCCTGCGCCCCAGCGGGGAAAAACGGCTGTCCAACTTCATGCTCTGGCAGGCAGCTTATTCGGAGCTGGTGGAGATGGATGTGCTCTGGCCGGACTTTACCCGCGCGGATCTGGATGCCGCGATCGAAGAGTTCAACCATCGCAGCCGCCGCTTTGGCGGATTGTAAGAAGGCTGCACCAGCCGCAGGCTGATGCACAACAAACCCTGCGCTTTGTCGCAGACCCGGAGATCTGGCACTTCCTCAGATCAGAAAGCTGCCCCGCAGAGGGGCCGGCTTCCGGAAGAACAAAGGAGAACAAAACCTATGAAAACACGCGTTATTACGGCACTTGTGGGCAT
>CAZUDU010000315.1:0-1565 GCA_964619455.1 uncultured Faecalibacterium sp. | reverse complement strand
CTCTCCCTTTGGGAGAGGTGTCTGCGCCAGCAGACGGAGAGGGCGAGGATGTGCACCGAGGGCAGCGTGCCCGCCCTCTCCGTCAAAGCCTTGCGGCTTTGCCAGCTCTCCCGAAGGGCGAGCCAAGGGCAAGAAGGAAAACTTTGCCGCACCGCCCTTACACCAGCCTTGCCCCGGAGCCGGGCAGCTCCTGCGGCAGGCGCTGCAAATGCTGCGGCAGCGCGGCAAGGTCGCCGCCGGTGAGATACCACGCCGCCGCCAATACCAGTGCCGCAAGCAACAACAGAACGGCAAACAGCCCGCACAGGCGGTGCCGTTTGCGCGGCGGGACAGCGGGCGCCGTGCCCTGCTCCGGTGGGAGCATCGCCGTTTCTGGCACGGGATCACGATCCCGCAGCCAGAGCGTTCCCTCTGCCTGCGGCAGACCACAGGCGGCGCGGCGGATGAGATCCAGCAGCCAGAGCGCAGGGGCATCCTCCCGGCGGACGGTGCGCAGCCAGCAGCCCTTTTTACTGCTGAGCAGCACCGTAACGCACTCGCCCCGCTCCACACACGCCGCGCCGAGGTCTGCCCCCACAAGCCGTCGGGCAGCCCGCGCCCGCTGAACGGCGAGCGGCAGCTCCCCTGCCCGCTTGGTGCGGCGGTGGGCAACGCGGTCGATCTGCGCCGCCGTGTGCTCCTCGGCATAGCTCATCTGCCCGAAGTCAAAAACTTTTTCTGCCTGCGGCACGGCTTGCAGCCGCTGCCCAAGCAACGCCCCGGCAGCCGCATCCGCACTGGTCAGCAGTACACGGTGGCGGCAAAGCGCCTGTACCACCGCCGCTGCCAGATCCTGCTCCCCTTCGGCGTAGACCTCTGCCGGGAACTGTGCCCGGAGCGTCTGTGTCGCCCTTTGCAGCGCTTTTTCATTCTCTGCCCGCAAAGCGATCAGGCTTTCCGCTCCTTTACTGCGGCATTGCACCGCAAGCAAGGGCTGCTTCGTCTGCCCAGGCAGTGCATCCGCCGCCCGGCGCACCGCCTGCGGTGCCGCGCCGAACAGCCGCAGCACCCGGCTTGCCCGGAATGTCTCCTGTTCCATCCGCCATCCCTCCGTATCTCCCACAGAGGGAGACGTTATTCTGCGAGGAAGGCTTTGTCCAGTGCGTCCAGTGCCGCCGCGTCCCGCTGTGCATTCTTTGCCAGCGGGCGGGCACCCGTGGGGCTCTTGCCCTGTGCCAGACGCAGCGCCATTTCCAGCGCCGACTGTGCCGCACGGGCGCGGATCAGCTCCCGATCCGGGCGGGACACAAACAACTTGCGCACCCAGACGGTATCGCCCTTTGCCGCGCCCAGATACACCGTACCCACCGGGCGCAGTGCATCCCCGCCGGTCGGCCCGGCAACACCGGTCACACTGATGCCGATATCCGCCCCTGCGGCTTCGGCAGCGCCCAGCGCCATCTGTGCCGCCACCGGTGCAGACACCACATTGTACTGCCCGATCACGGCAGGATCGACTCCTACCAGCTTCGCCTTTGCCTGCTCCCAGTAGGTCACAAAGCCATAGCCAAATACCTCGCTTGCGC
>CAZUDU010000314.1:0-1573 GCA_964619455.1 uncultured Faecalibacterium sp. | reverse complement strand
TGCATGATGCATCTGTCCCGCCTGAGCGAGGAGATCATCCTGTGGTGCAGCTGGGAGTTCAAGTTCATCGAGCTGGACGATGCGTTCACCACCGGCTCGTCCATCATGCCCCAGAAGAAGAACCCCGATGTCACCGAGCTGATCCGCGGCAAGACCGGCCGTGTCTACGGCGACCTGAACACCCTGCTGGTCATGATGAAGGGCATCCCCCTCGCCTACAACAAGGATATGCAGGAGGACAAGGAAGCCATCTTCGATGCAGTGGATACGCTGGAGCTGTGTCTCAAGACCATCACCCCGATGCTGGATACCATGAAGGCACTGCCCGCCAATATGCGCCGTGCCGCAGCAAAGGGCTTTATCAACGCCACCGACTGCGCCGACTACCTGACCAAGAAGGGCATGCCCTTCCGCGATGCGTACAAGCTGACCGGCTGCATGGTGTCGGACTGCATTGCAAAGGACACCGTGCTGGAAGAGCTGTCACTGGAGACCTTCAAGGGGTACAGTGAGCTGTTCGAGGCGGACATCTACGACGCGATCGATCTGGTCAAGTGCTGCGAGGGACGTACCAGCTACGGCGGCCCGTCTGAGGCAAGCGTGAAGAACCAGATCGCACTGGCAAATGCACAGCTCAGCGCATGGGAGGCGCAGAACGCATGAGTGTAAAGGTTTTTATTGACGGCTCTGCCGGCACCACCGGTCTGCGCATTGCGGACCGGCTCGCCCTCCGCCCGGAGATCGAGCTGCTGCACATCTCAGAGGAAGGGCGCAAGGACGTGAACGAGCGCGCCAAGGTCATCAATTCTGCGGATCTTGCCTTTCTCTGCCTGCCGGATGCAGCCTCCAAAGAGGTCATGCCGCTGGTCGGGCCGGAGGTAAAGATCCTGGACACTTCCACCGCGTTCCGCACCGATCCCGGCTGGGATTACGGCTTCCCGGAGCTTGCCGGGCAGAAGGCAAAGATCTGCGCGTCCCACCGGGTCGCGGTGCCCGGCTGCTATGCCAGCGGCTTCATCAGCATTGCACGCCCGCTGGTCGAGCTGGGGCTTGTCCCTGCGGAGTATCCGTTCAGCTGCACCGGCATTTCGGGGTATTCCGGCGGCGGCAAAAAGATGATCGCAGAGTACGAGAGCACCGACCGCCCTGCCCACAGCAAGCTGGATGCGCCCAAGAGCTACGGGCTTGCGCTGGCACATAAGCACCTGCCGGAGATGAAGGCGGTCAGCGGGCTGGCACATGATCCCGCGTTCGTGCCGGTGGTGTGCGATTACTACTGCGGCATGCAGGTGCTGGTCCCGCTGGATCTGACGCTGGCGCACACCAGCGCCGAGGCGGTCGCGGCAGGGCTTGCTGAATATTACAAGGACGCTGCAACGGTGAGCGTCCATGCATTGAACGAACCCTTGCCCGAAAACGGGCTGTACTCCAACGGGATGGCTGGCACCGACCGGATGGAGATCTATCTGAATGCAAATGCGGCCGGGGATCAGATGATGCTGGTGGCATTGTTCGATAACCTTGGCAAAGGCTCGTCCGGCGCGGCGATCCAGTGCATGAACCTGATGCTGGG
>CAZUDU010000313.1:0-1580 GCA_964619455.1 uncultured Faecalibacterium sp. | reverse complement strand
TGGCGCGGCGGACAGAACCGGGTTCTTCCAGCTCCGGGGTGACGATGGGAGTCATGGCAGGCTCCTTGGAGTAGACGACCTTGAGGTGCTTGATCTTGCGCTTGCGGCACTCGGTGCGCATGACCTTTGCCAGCGGGCAGACCGAGGTCTTGTAGATGTCGGTGACCTCAAAGCGGGTGGGGTCCATCTTGTTGCCCGCGCCCATCGCGCAGATGATGGGCACCCCGGCCGCGTTGGCGCGCATGACCAGCTCCAGCTTGCCGGTCACGGTGTCGATTGCATCCACCACATAGTCGTACTGGGAGAAGTCGAACTGATCTGCCGTTTCCGGCATGAAGAAGGTCTTGTAGGTCGTGACCCGGATCTCCGGGTCGATGTCATGGATGCGCGCCGCCGCCACATCCACCTTGTACTGCCCGATGGTGCTGCGGGTGGCGATGATCTGGCGGTTGAGATTGGACAGGCAGACCGTGTCGTTGTCGATCAGATCCAGCGCGCCCACGCCGCTGCGTGCCAGCGCTTCGACCGTAAAGCCGCCTACACCGCCCACGCCAAACACTGCCACGCGGCTGCCGCGCAGCTTCTGCATTGCATCTGCACCCAGCAGCAGCTGGATACGGGAATATTGTTCTTGCATGGTGTACTCCCTTTTACTTTTCCACGTTCGTAATGGTTCCGCCGCCAAGGACGGTATCGCCCAGATACATCACTACCGCCTGACCGGGGGTCGGCGCACGCTGGGGCTGGTCGAATTCCAGCCGGATGCTGCCATCCTGCGCGGGGTAGACGGTCGCGGCCTGCTCAGCCTGATGATACCGGGTGCGGGCCGTCACCCGCATCGGCTCGGTCAGCGCTTCGATGGCGATCCAGTTGACCTCGTTCGCATACACGACACGGTTGAACAGCGCATCCTCCGCGCCCACCGTGACCGTGTTCGCCTGCATATCCTTGCCGCAGACGTAGACCGGAGCCCCCAGCGCCAACCCCAGCCCCTTGCGCTGACCAAGGGTATACCGCACGGCCCCGCGGTGCCGCCCCACGACCTTGCCGCTTTCATCCACAAAGTCTCCTGCAGGGTAATGCTTGCCGGTGAACTCCTCCAGAAAGCGGGCGTAGTCGCCATCCGGTACAAAACAGATGTCCTGACTGTCCTGCTTGCGGGCGTTGACCAGCTTCTGCTCCTCCGCGATGCGGCGCACTTCTGCCTTGTGCAGCCCGCCCAGCGGCAGACGCACATGGGCAAGCTGCTGCTGGGTGAGGTTGTAGAGCACATAGCTCTGATCTTTGCCCTCGTCCAGCCCCTTTTTGAGCAGCCAGCGCCCGGTGGCTTCGTCCTGCTCGACACGGGCATAGTGCCCCGTTACCACATAGTCTAACCCGTGCGCAGCGGCCCAATCCAGCAGATGGGCAAACTTCATATACTTGTTGCAGTCGATGCAGGGGTTCGGGGTGCCGCCCTGCTCGTAGACCCGCACGAACTTTTCCATGATCTGGGCACGGAAGTCGGCGGTGAAGTCCAGCACCTCATAGGGCATATCCAGCGCAAAGGCGACCTCTGCAGCATCCTCGATATCCTTTTC
>CAZUDU010000312.1:0-1581 GCA_964619455.1 uncultured Faecalibacterium sp. | reverse complement strand
CGGTCTCGCAGATCGTGCGCTGGATCATCAATCTGGCACCGTTCGGCATCATGGGCCTGGTCTACACCAACGTGGTGGGCAACGGTCTGGCGATCTTTACCCAGTACGGCAAGCTGCTGGCGCTGCTGGTGGGCACCATGCTGTTCATGGCGCTGATCATCAACCCGCTCATCATCTTCCTGTATCTGCACTGCAACCCGTATCCGCTGGTATTCCGCTGCCTGAAGGAATCCGGTGTGACCGCCTTCTTCACCCGCAGTTCTGCCGCAAACATCCCGGTCAACATGGCTCTGTGCGAAAAGCTGGAGCTGGATAAGGATATGTACTCGGTCTCCATCCCGCTGGGCGCGACCATCAACATGGACGGCGCGGCCATCACCATCACCATCATGACCCTTGCCGCAGCCAACACGCTGGGCATTCAGGTCAGCCTGCCCGCAGCCATTGTGCTGTCGGTCATGTCTGCGCTGGGTGCGTGCGGTGCTTCCGGTGTGGCGGGCGGCTCGCTGCTGCTCATCCCGATGGCCTGTTCGCTGTTCGGCATCTCCAATGACGTCGCGATGCAGATGGTCGGCGTTGGTTTCATCATCGGCGTGGTGCAGGACTCGGTCGAGACCGCACTGAACTCTGCGGGCGATGTGGAATTTGCTGCAACGGCAGAGTATCACCAGTGGCTCAAGGAGGGCAAGCCCCTGCCGGAGTTCCTGCGCAAATAAACATTCCTCCAAACTTGCTGTTTGTCGTAAAAAAGAACCGGGCTTCCTTTGCGGGAAGCCCGGTTCTTTGCGGTTCATACGGTTTTGGGCGCAAGCTCCTTGGTGTAACGGATCATCATGACCGCTACGAACACCGCGACCAGAAGCTCGGTGATCGGCATCGCGAACCGGATGGCGCTGGCGGGCAGCAGGATGAAGAAACCATACCTGCGGATGATCGCAGGGGCGATGCGCAGGATGCTGTATGCGCAGCACTGCACAAAGGCGGAATCACGCGATCATCCTTGCCTTTTGCAGGGCGGTCAGGATCAGCGGGATGAGCACTAATTGCGCGGCAATGCCCGGCAGGGCGGTGAGCAGTGCGCCGGAAACAAAGGCGCTGAAAGGGAAGGCGGTGCCGGTCAGCCCTGCCAGCACGAACCGCACAACGCCCCAGACCAGCCGCCCGGCGGTCATTGCGGCAAGCAGCACGGCATACAGGGCGGGCAGGGTGTGGCGCACCCGCCGCCAGCAAAAGCCGGACACCGCGCCGTACACCGCCAGTTCAAAGACCATGCCGATGCCAATGGGCATCAAAGGCGGCATGCCAAGCAGTGCCGAGCGCAGCAGCGGCGCGCAGATGCCCACCGCAGCGCCCCACGGCGCGCCCAGCACAAAGCCGCACAGCAGTACCGGGATGTGCATGGGGCAGAGCATATTGCCAATGGCGGGCACCGAGCCGGTGATGACCGGCAGCACAAAAGCGAGCGCCAGAAAGACTGCCGCCAGCACCAGCCGGTGCGCGGGCGAAAGGGTGCGACCTTGCATGGACAAAACCTCCGTGGATGAAAAAGGGGTCTGCCCGGTATCCATACCAAAGGCAGAC
>CAZUDU010000311.1:0-1590 GCA_964619455.1 uncultured Faecalibacterium sp. | reverse complement strand
TGCAGCCAGGTGCCGTTGGCGGTGCCGGTCATCATCAGATCCAGCATCTTGCCGTTGGCGCGGTTGCAGATGCGGTAAACGCCCTCACCCACGCGGACAAAGCTCCACTCCTGCTCGGGCTTGTGCTCATACTTACCCAGGCGGACGCTGCCCTCTGCATCGCCCTCCACGGTCTGGATCACATTGCCGGTGTGTGCGGCAATGGTATAAAAACGATCTGCTTCGATCACAGTTTGTGCTACGGTCTTCATCTGAGTTCTCCTCTCATTTATCAGACAGCGCTTTTCATGCGCGGTGCCATGATTTTTCTGTTAAATGATACCACACCGCTGGTTTTTTCACAAGTAATTCGCCGCTCCTTTAGCGAATTACACAGAATCCCTTGGGATTTCTATTATTTTTTCTCCTGTTGTGCGCAGATTCCGGAGCGAGGTTTCCCGCTCTGGCGCTCGACTTTTCTTCGTTGCTGCGTTATACTAGAAGAAACATACTTTCCTGCTCATTTCCCGGCGGATTTATTGCATCTTTTCTCATTTCTTTTCTTGGGAGGCGTATTTCAACCATGACATCCAGCGAACAAAGTGCCCGTCAGTTCGAGAAAATGACCCAGACCCCCATCCCCCGGCTGATCCTGAGCCTTGCGGTGCCCACCATCCTGAGCATGCTCATCACCAGCATCTATAACCTTGCCGACACCTTCTTTGTCGGGCAGATCTCCACCAGCGCATCCGGCGCAGTAGGTGTTGTTTCCAGCCTGATGGCGATCATTCAGGCGCTGGGCTTCATGCTGGGGCACGGCGCGGGCAGTGTCATCAGCCGCAGCCTTGGCAATCAGGATACCAGTACCGCTACACGCTTCGCATCCACCAGCTTTTTCACCGCACTGCTGTTCGGCACCCTGTTTGCAGGCGGCGGGCTTGCCATTCTGCCCGGCTTCATGCGGCTTTTGGGCAGCACCGAGACCATTCTGCCCCATGCCTGCGCCTACGCGCAGCCCATTCTGATGGCAGCGCCGTTCATGATGGCAAGCCTTGTGCTCAATAACATCCTTCGCTATGAAGGCAAAGCCAACCTTGCAATGGTCGGCCTCGTGACCGGCGGTGTGCTGAATATGCTGCTGGATCCGCTGCTGATGTTCACCTTTGGGCTGGGCACCGCCGGTGCAGGCATCGCCACGGCGCTCAGCCAGTGCATCAGCTTCTGCATCCTGCTGTTCATGTTCCTGAGCGGCAAAACGGTCAGCCGCCTGCGCCTTTCGGCCTTTACCCGCAGCGTTTCGGAGTTTGGCACCATCCTTGCCACCGGTACACCCAGCTTCGGGCGTCAAGGTCTGAACAGCATCGGCGGCATGCTGCTCAATGTTGCTGCCAGCAGCTACGGCGACGCCGCCGTTGCCGGCATGAGCATCGTTTCCCGCATCTTCATGTTCATCCTTTCGGTCGCAGTCGGCATCGGTCAGGGTTTCCAGCCGGTCGCCGGCTTCAACTACGGTGCACGGAAGTACCGCCGGGTACGGCAGGCTGCGCTGTTCACCATCGCTTCGTCCGCCTGCCTGCTCACCGTTATCATCTGCCTGTGCTGGTGCAACGG
>CAZUDU010000310.1:0-1610 GCA_964619455.1 uncultured Faecalibacterium sp. | reverse complement strand
CCCGCTTTTACGAGGGTACGGTTCTCGCCCACCAGCGGCATCACATCCGCCACGGTACCCACTGCGGCAAGGTCGCCGCAGTAATCCAGCATCTCTTCCGGCGGGCAGCCATCCAGCGCCGAGCAGAGCTTGAACGCAACGCCCGCGCCGCACAGCCCCTTGAACGGGCTGGTATCGTCTTCGCGGCGGGGATCCACCACCGCCACTGCCTTGGGCAGGGTCTTGGGCGGCAGATGGTGATCGGTGATGATCAGATCGATGCCCAGCTCCGCCGCAAACTCTGCTTCTTCCACCGCAGAAATGCCGTTGTCCACCGTCACGATGAGCTGATAGCCCTTGTTGTGGATGGACTGGATCGCATTCTTGGAAAGACCGTAGCCATCCCCCTCCCGGCTGGGCAGCATACACTTGACGCTCGCGCCCATCCCCTTGAGGTGCTGGTACAGCAGGGCGGTCGCGGTCACACCGTCTACATCGTAGTCACCAAAGACCACGATGGTCTCGCCGTTGTCGATCGCCTGCCAGATGCGGTCACACGCCTTCTGCATATCGGTCAGCAGCGCAGGGTCGCTCAGCTCTTCCTCACCGGCAAGCAGCATCAGCGCCTGTTCCGGGTCGCAGATACCGCGCACTGCCAGCACGCCCGCCAGCAGAGCAGCTTCCCGCTGCTGTGCCGCCAGCTCTGCGTGGTATTTCTCTTCGCTCCAGAATTCTTCTCCGGCAGCGTTATATTCCAGCTCTTCCACCCACTGCTGTGCAATGGCGCTGGTCAGTTCCCGCACCACGGTGCGGTCAAAGCTTTTCAGTTCCCAGGCACGGTAGGTCATTGAAAATCCCTCCCGGTCAGGCCGTCATTCGCCAGCATTCCCTGCAGCGCGGCGATCTCACTGGAAACATCCATCGCCACATCCGACAAAAGCGTATCGTACAGGGTATCATACGCCTGATTGAGGGTGTGCAGGATGCCCGCGATATCCCGGCGGATGGTCTGAGCCGTTTCGCCCTGCTGCCCCTGCACATCGTTGTAGGTATGCAGCAGCTTGAGGGTGGTCGGGATATAGTATTCCGCAAAGCGGCGCACCTTGGGCAGGCTCTCCGGGTGGGCTGCCAGCCAGTCGCAGATCGCTATCGTGGTCTTCTGCATCCGTGCCAGCTCCTCCCTTGCCTGTTCGTCCTGCATCAGTGCCTGCTGTTTGCCCAAAAGCTGCGCAAACTGGCGCACTGTTTCCAGATTGAGCGCCGATTTTTCATCCGGACGGCTCTGCGCTTCCGGTGCTGTGTCCGGCTGTGCCTGCGCTTCCGGCTCCGCCGCTGGCTCCTGCTGTGCTGCGCGGTAATCCTCCGCGGTAAGATAGAGCCGGCCTGTCTTTTCGTCCAGCCACGCACTGAGCCAGCCCTTGTTCAGGAACTTGCGCAGGTTCTTACGCAGCTTCTTGTAGCTCTGATGGGTCAGCTGTGCCAGCATCTCCAGCGGAAGCCCCTGCTTTGCATCCATACCTTCGGCGGCATCCGCAAACAGGTTCAGCTTTTTGGCAGCGGAAAGGCGGCTCGCGCCCGCATAGATCATCCAGCCAAAGCCCATGGCGATCATGGTCAGCACACAGCCCGCA
>CAZUDU010000309.1:0-1644 GCA_964619455.1 uncultured Faecalibacterium sp. | reverse complement strand
CATGCCTTTTAAAGCCTGTGTTTTCATCGGGTGGTTCCTCTCTTTTATCTGGATCAAATGGAGTTCGATACCTTTCATTATAAAGGATTATGCTGTTTTGTCAATCAGAACGGGCACACTATGGGCACAGATTCCGTTTTTTGAGGTGAACAGAAATGAACCAGTGGAGCCAGAAACATCCGTGGAGCATCCTTGCAGCGGGCGCTGCGATCCAGATCCTGACAGGCATCCCGGCGGCATGGGGCGTGTTCCAGCAGCCGGTCATGGAGGAATACGGTCTGTCTGAGCAGGGGGCGGGATACGCCTTTGGGGTATTGATCGCCGCCTTTGGGGTGGGGTGTGTCATCGGTGGCTTTTTGCAGGACAGCCGCGGACCCCGCTGTGCTGCGCTGTGGGGCACGGCGCTGCTGTGCGGCGGATTTTTGGGGGTCAGCTGGCTGCCGGGCGGCAGTGCGTGGAGATTTTTTCTGACCTTCAGCATCCCGGCAGGGCTGGGGACGGCGTTTTTGTATCCGGCGATCCAGTCCTGCGCGCAGAAGTGGTATGCCCAGCGAAAAGGGCTTGCTACGGGCGTGATCGGCGGGGCGGTCGGGCTTTCGGGGGCGTTTCTGACCTTTTTTGTGCGCAGCGCGGTCAAAGGGTTCTGGGTCGTGCAGGGCATCCGGGGCGCGTTCTGTGCACTGGCGGTGCTGACGGCACCGGTCTGTCTTGTGGGCGGCCTGCTGCTGACCGATCCGCCGGAGCAAAAAACACCGCAGCAGAAGGGCGGCGTGGATCTTTCCCCGTGGCAGATGATCCGCACCCGGCAGTACTGGCTGTGCGCCGGGGCGGTCTGCTTTTCCACCCCGGCGGTGCTGCTGTTCAGCCCCATTATCCTGAAGCTCGGCATGGAGCGCGGGCTGGAGGAGCCGGCAGCCCTGTGGAGCGTGGTGCTGGGCAGTGTGGGCAGCGCAGCCGGGCGGCTTCTGATGCCGATGCTCAGTGACAAGATCGGCCGCCGTGCCACCGACCTGCTCCTCTTTGCGGGGTCGCTGGGGCTTTCGGCAGTGTTCCTATTCGCACAGGGATGGTGGGTCGTGGGCTGTTATGCGGGGCTGACCTTTTGCTATTCGGCACTGGCGGCGGTGCTTCCGGCGCTGTCCACCGATCTGTTCGGCTTCCCCCACGCGGGGGTGAACTACGGGTTTCTGGCATTGGGGCAGAGCGTGGGCAGCCTTGTGTTCCCCTTTGCGGCGAACCTCTGGGGGCTGGAAACAGGGCGGCACTGGATCGCAATGGCAGGTGCGGCGGCGGGCTTTGCTGCGATCCGGGCACTGCGCCCGACGCGGCAGGATGGGCAGAAAATGCCAAAAAAGAACGCTCGTTGACGAAATTGACAAAATGTTGACGACCGTTTTAAGAAAAGCGGGAAAACTGACAGTTAGCCTGAGGCAACCTCAAAAGAGAAACAGAAATTTTGCGCGAAATGTATTGCAAAATTTGAGGTTTTTCTCTATAATGGAACTATGCGTGGTAGTCCCGGTGCAGGTGCTGGCAGTGAGCAGCGTACACCGGGCTGATGCAAGCAGAGCGAACGCGGCTGTGCCGGCAGGGCGCAGCGGCTGTTTTGTGCTGCAAAGCGACTATTTGTCAAAAGGAGAGTAT
>CAZUDU010000308.1:0-1651 GCA_964619455.1 uncultured Faecalibacterium sp. | reverse complement strand
AACAAAGGAGAACAAAACCTATGAAAACACGCGTTATTACGGCACTTGTGGGCATCCTTGTCCTGATCGGTGTCATGTTTACCTTCCACACGATGGTGTTCAATCTGGTGATCGCGGCCATCACTCTGATCGCTGTCCACGAGATCTATAATGCACTGGGCTTTGAAAAGAAGGACTGGCTGCTCTATGCGGTGCAGGTGCCCTATGTATTGATGGTCATGCTGTCCAACTATGCTACGGTACGCGGCTTGATGATGCCGGTCTCCTTTTTGCTGGTGGTGTTCTACTCCATCTATCTGGTGGTGCGCAACGGCGATATCAGCTACCAGAAAGCAAGCGGACTGGTCATGTTTTCGGGCATTGTGATCTTTTGCTTTTACTCGTTCATCCGGCTCAAGGAGCTGCTCCCCATCGGCACTTACGGTTATGATGCGGTGTTCTTCATCCTGCTGATCCTCTGCTTTGCATGGGGCGGCGATACCTGTGCCTATTTTGCAGGGCGCGCCTTCGGCAAGCACAAGCTCTGCCCGGTGGTCAGCCCCAAGAAGACGGTGGAAGGCGCCATTGGCGGCGTGTTGGGTACAATGGTGTTCGGCGTGCTCATCACGCTGGTCTACTCCATTGCTGCCAACCGTATGGAAGCCTTTACCCGCACCAACATCGGCGTTTCGATGTATGTCATCATTGCGCTGCTGGGCTGTGTGGCGGCGGTGCTTGGCATTTACGGCGATTTGTTTGCCAGCGTAGTCAAGCGCCAGTGCGGCATCAAGGACTACGGCACCATCTTCCCGGGGCACGGCGGCATTCTGGACCGTTTTGACAGTGTGATGTTCATCGCGCCGTTCGTGACGATGGTGATCACCGCGGTGTTCTACGTCTAAAACAGAAGGAAAGGGGCAAGCGCGTATGTCGAAAAAAATCACCCTTCTCGGCTCGACCGGTTCCATCGGTACCCAGAGTCTGGATGTCATCCGGACGCAGGGGTACGAGGTGCTGGGTCTGTCGGCACACAGCCGTGTGGAGATGATCTTACGGCAGATCGAGGAATTTCACCCGAAATACGTCTGTATGACCGATCTGGATGCAGCAGCCAGACTGGACGCCGCACTGGCCGGCAGAGCCAATGCCCCCAAACTGCTCAAAGGTCCCGAGGGGCTGAAGGAGCTGGCGGCGCTGGACGGCGCGGATGTGGTGCTCAACAGCGTGGTGGGCATTGCAGGCCTTGGTGCGAGCCTTTGCGCCATCGAGAGTGGGCACGACCTTGCGCTTGCCAATAAGGAGAGCCTTGTCACCGGCGGTCACTTGGTGACGCAGGCGGTGGAAAAGCATGGTGTCAAGCTGCTGCCGGTGGACAGCGAGCATTCGGCCATCTTCCAGTGCCTGCAGGATCAGGCAAGCGCGAAGAGCCTGACCAAGATCCTTCTCACCGCGTCCGGCGGGCCGTTCTTTGGCATGACCACCGAACAGCTGCGCGGCAAGACCAAGGCGGACGCACTCCGCCACCCCAACTGGAATATGGGTGCCAAGATCACCATCGACAGCGCAAGTTTGATGAACAAGGGTCTGGAGCTGATCGAGGCGGTGTGGCTGTTTGGCCTGCCGCCGGAAAAGATCCAGATCGTGGTGCAGCGCCAGAGCATCGTGCACTCGG
>CAZUDU010000307.1:0-1653 GCA_964619455.1 uncultured Faecalibacterium sp. | reverse complement strand
TGACCGGGACCCGGCAGGAGATCTTTGTTCTGCCGTACCGCAAGGTGCTGCATTACGGCATCCAGACCGCAGGCTTTGGCGACCCGCTTCAGACCTCGGAGCTGACCGTCTGCTTTGCGGACGGGCATGAGATACAGTTCGGCTTCCTTGGGCAGGACGAGCTGTTCGCAGTGGCAAATGCGATCAGCCGCTGCATCCTGTAAACGATCTAAAACAGCTGATCCCGTCTGACTTCCGCTCCGGAAGCCGGGCGGGATTTTTTGCAAGCCAAAGGATCATGCCGGCGCACTGGCTGTGGTCGATCGGGCACTGGACTTTTCAGCAGGGCTGAAAAAGCCCGGCAAGCAGAACTACATGGATAAAACCGATGCGGTCTTCTGGTCGCTGCGTGCCGATCTGCTCTTTTCTCTGGCAAAACGCAAAGAAGCGCTCGACAGCCTGCACAAGGCAAAGAGCGTTGCCCGGCGGTTCGATGAGGCGCCGGACTATTCGGCGGCCGCTGTGCGGTTCATTTCTGATACGATCCCGGCGACCGCTATGGACGATCTGGGTGACACCGCGATGGCCGGAGTGGAACAGATCGCTGCGGAATTTGAGAACCGCGAGCTGTATGAAGCGTGGCGGAAGATCCGGGAAGAAGTATAATAAAAGCCGCTGCGGCGCCCCTTATATGGGGAACCGCAGCGGCTTCTGTTGCGTAAGATTATTGCTTGGCCGCAAAGGTCAGATCCAGCACCGGGGTGAAAGGGTCGAAGACCAGCCCATCGATGCCGTCTGCCAGCAGAAGACGCTTCTGCTGGGCAAAGAGGGGAACGACCGTGCACTGCTCCAGCAGCCGTGCTTCGCATTCGCCCAAAAGCGCACAACGGGCCTGCCCGTTTTGCTGGGCACTTTGTGCCAGAAGAAGATCATAGTCTTCATCGGCAAAGCCGGTCAGCGCACCGCCCGCCGCAGTGAACTGATGCAGCATCTGATAGACGCTGCCGCCCTCAGCCTGAATGGGGGCAAGTGCGATGCTGTAATTGCCCTCGGCAAGCCGCTTTTCAAACTGCTCCTGCTCGACCTCCTCGATAGAGAAGAAGAGGGAGCACTCTTTCTGCCAGACGCCGTTGATCTGTGCGGCCAGCTCGCTCAGACCGGCATCCTTCGGGATCAGCAGGGTCACGCCGCGGAACGCGGAGGTCGCCGTGCCCTGCCGTGCTGCGAGATAGAGGGACTGTGGATCTTCAATGGTGGGCACACAGCTGCCCACGGTGTCCCGGTAGGCGATGCCGTCCACGGTCAGCCCGGCGGGGGCAAGCCCCTCGGCGGCGGTATACAGTCCGGATGCGGGGACTTCGTAGTGTTCCAATGCCAGTGCCGCCAGTGCCTGCCGCAGCGGCTCGGAAGAGAACACAGAGCCTTCCCTGGCGTTGAAGAGCAATGCCCATGTGGTGTCGGAGTAGGAGACAGAACGCAGCGAAGTGGCGGCTCCGCTCTCGTCCGGCGCAGCGGAACAGCGCTCGCCATCAATGAGCTGCTGCGCTGTCTGCCCAAGAGCGGTCGTGTTTTCGACCAGGCGCAGGCTGTCGATCAGCGGGGCCAGAACCTCCCGGCGGAGGAACAGACCGCCGCTGGTCCAGTTGTAAAGATAGAAGCTGCCGCTGGAAAGGG
>CAZUDU010000306.1:0-1660 GCA_964619455.1 uncultured Faecalibacterium sp. | reverse complement strand
GTGATCCGGTCCGACAAATTCCATACAGAAATGAGAGGTAAGCCAAATGAAACACTTCATGAAGAAAACCATTGCGGTCCTTCTGGCACTTGCTCTGTTCTGTGGAATGGTTCCGGCAGCGTTTGCGGCGGATGCACGGTATTACAAGATTGCGTTGGATACGTGCGGCGGCGTGGGCGTTCCCATGGACATTACCACAGGTGCAAATGGCAAGCTGTCCAGTCTGCCCACCCCTGAGATGGAGGGTTACACCTTCGATGGTTGGTACACCGATCTGGTGGCGGGCGAAAAGGTCACGGCAGACACTGTGTTCGAGGCAGACAGCACGATCTATGCGTACTGGATCTCGGACGATGTAGCAGCAGCCCAGCCGGATGATGCTGAGGGCAAGGGCAGCCTGAAAGACTACATTGGAACGATCGTTGTGACTGGTATCGCGGTGTTCTCGCTGACGATGCTGGCACTGGGCGGCGGCAGCAGCAACGCTGACGCCGGTGTGGCTGTACAGCCGCTCTAAACAGCAAACCGACATGATTTGAAAGGGAGTTGCTTTATGACTGAAATGATGATGTATCCTGCAAGTTATGCTGTGATCGATAAAGAAGAGATGACCTATCTGGTAGGCGGTGCTACTGCGGCAGAGGCTGAGTTTATTGCTTCTGCTGGCTGGCAGAACTTCCTGACCGTGGGCAGCGTGTTCAACAACATTGCACGCGTGTTCTCGGCAGCAAGCTCCATCGTGAACAACGTCAATGTGATCGTGACGGCGATCATCAAGCTGAACGAGCTGTTCAGCGCTGGTTTTATCACCAATAAATAAATTATATGCTTTGCGTGGCAGCGGGTCTGTGATGGATTTTTGGGGAAATCACAGCACGCGCTCTGACACCAACGCGCAAGGAGGTATCAGAACATGAAGCATTATAAGCCATCAGGGGGCAAGACGAAAAAGCGCCTGCTTGCGTTGGTTTTGGCGGCGGCGCTGGTTTGCAGCAGCCTGATGCCGGTCTACGCAAATGATGTGGCTCTGATGGATGATTCTTTGGATCTGGCGCCCGGTATCAATGAATCTAAGGATGAGTTCGGCAACGTGGTCATCACATGGGGTTCGGATACTTGGACGGACTGGACACAGGTCGGCGACGATCAGCTGGTCGCGAGCCCCTACCCGGACGGCGAAGAGATGGATCCCGGCTTTGCGATCCCGACGGTGACCTACCGTTTCTGGTTGAGCCCGAAGGATAAGACCGAACTGGCTGCGTTCAACGCAGAGGTAGAGTCCGGTGCGAAGCTGTACGGCATGACCAAGGCGGAGTACATTGATCTGTATGGTCCGAACGATGGCATGTTCAGCGCGATCCACGTTGCAGACGGCGGCAGCCTGTGGGACAACAGCTTTAAGAATCCCACAGCCAGCGATGCACCCGATGCAGGCAAAACTGTTTTTGCAGGCTGGTATACGCTGGACGAGTACGGCTACGAGCAGAAGTTCACCTTTGATGCAGACTGCAAGGAAGACCATGTCTCCAACGGCATCGTTCATGCATCCGAGATGGCAACTGTGGACGTATTTGCCAAGTGGAGCACAGCAGTGACCGATCGGGCCGAGCAGCCCAAGACCAACCCGAACTATGACGATACGCTGGATGACCACACCTAT
>CAZUDU010000305.1:0-1667 GCA_964619455.1 uncultured Faecalibacterium sp. | reverse complement strand
ATTCCCGCAAACGGCTTTACCCATGCCGGCAAGTTCCACGCAGACGATGTGTTCGCCACAGCGCTGCTGCAGATCGTGCGCCCGGATATCAAGATCACCCGCGGCTTCACCGTGCCGGATGACTTTGAGGGCATCGTATATGATATCGGGTTTGGGATGTTCGACCACCATCAGGAGCCGCGCGAATACCGCGCCAACGGTGTGCCCTATGCAGCGTTCGGTCTGCTGTGGCGGGTGCTGGGCGCGCAGCTCGTGGGCGAGCGTCAGGCCCGGCTCATTGACGAAAACTTCATCCAGCCGCTGGATCAGAACGACAACACCGGCGAGCAGAACAGCCTGTGCGATGCGATCGGCTTCTTCAACCCGGTGTGGGACTCCAAAGAGGATCAGGACGCCTGCTTCTTCAAGGCGGTCGCCGTGGCAAAGGACATTCTGGAGCACCAGATCGACAGCGCCAACGCGGTCAACCGCGCGGACGAAAAGGTGCGGCAGGCGTACCAGAACTCCCGCGACGGCATCGTGGTGCTGCCCTGCTACCTGCCGTGGAAGAACGGCCTGTACAAGACCGATGCGCTGTTCGTGGTCTACCCCAGCCAGCGCGGCGGCTGGAGCGCCCAGTGCGTGACCGACCACAAGACCAAAAAGCCCAAGCTGCCCTTCCCGCAGTCGTGGGCAGGACAGCCGCAGGAGGTCATTGAGCAGAAGAGCGGGCTGGAGGGCATCAGCTTCTGCCACGCCAGCCGCTTCCTCATCACTGCCAAGGACAAGGAGACGGCGCTCGCCGCCTGCCGTCAGGTGCTGAAAAACAACGGAAGGATCTGATCCCATGCCCGATGCCGCCGAAAAGGCCTTTGTTTATATGGTGCGCTGCGCCGCCGGGCAGCTCTACACCGGCTGGACCAACGACCCCGCCGCCCGTCTGCACGCCCACAAGACCGGCAAGGGCGCCAAATGCACCCGCGCACTGGGCGCACAGCGGTTCGCCTATCTGGAGCGCTGTGCCGACAAGTCCGCCGCCCTGCGCCGGGAAGCCGAGCTGAAAAAGCTGACAAAGCCCCGCAAGGAAGCGCTCTGCGCCGCGTGGGAGGCGCAGAACCTGCCGCGCCTTTCGGTCGCCGTGCCACAGGACGCTGCGGATATTCTGGAGATCTACAACTGGTACGTGTGCAACCATACTGCGACTTTCCAGATCACCCCCTCCACCGAGGAGGAGTACCGCCAGTGGATCGAGCAGACCAACAAGGTCGCGCCGCTGCTGCTGGCGCGGGATGCCAGCGGCAAGCTGCTGGGCTACGCCTGCGCCCACCGCTACCACCCGCGCGAAGCATTCGACTGGTCGGTGGAAAGCACCATCTACTGCGCACCGGACGCGCGCAGCCTTGGCGTGGGCGAGACCCTTTACCGCACGCTGCTGGAGCTGCTGCAATTGCAGGGCTACTGGAACGTCTACGCCCTGCTCGCTGACCCCAACCCCGCCAGCGAGCGCTTCCACGAAAAGTTCGGCTACACCTGTGTTGGCCGGATGCCGCACATCGGCTATAAGCTCGGCCGCTGGATGGGGCTGTCTACCTGGTGGCTGCCCCTGCAAAAAGGCTCTGCCGCCCCGCAGCCCCCGCACCCACTGACCCAAGCGGAAGTGGATGCGGTGCTGAGGAAATATGGACGAT
>CAZUDU010000304.1:0-1684 GCA_964619455.1 uncultured Faecalibacterium sp. | reverse complement strand
TTTGTTATGTAAAATAGGCACACCTGTAAATCATACAGGTGTGCCCATTTTTATTAGAACTTCAGGGGCAAGGAATTCTTGCGGCTTTTGCCATTGTAGCAGCGATAGATGGGCAGGAGGTATTTTTTGTATCCCGGAAGACCTGTCAGGTTGGCTTGTCCATCGCGATAGATCGAGATGGGGTGGATGCTTTTCAGGGTGCGGATCAGTCGGTCACGGTCAAATTCTCCGTGGTACAGCTCCACAAAACGCATCATTCCGATCAGGACTTCGGCGCGGAGCGAATCCTGCTGGCCTTCCCATGCTTCCACGATGATCTGCAGAGTTTCACGATAGAGTGTCTCGCCAACACGTTTGTATTCCGAAAGGGCGGTGCCGACGCAGCCGATGCGATAATCGCCATACTGCTGGGAGTAGTCGATGGTCAGACCGGATTCCTGCGTTGCACGGAGGAACTTTTCGGAGATCGGCTCACCGCTGAATACGTTTGCCCGCAGCTTGATGCCGGCAGTCAGCGGAGCAGCGATACCGGTCTGGATGGCGAACAGACGTGCTTCCTGCTCTTCGGTCAAGCCGGTATAGACCTTGCAGAGAACGTACAGATCCTTGCCGCCGTTCAGAAGTTTGCGGGCCTCGACCGTGTGCTGCCCGTCAAAGACGTAGTATTTGCCGCCACGGAAGCTGACTTTGGGCTCGTTGGCAACGTACTCGTTAAAGTCGTCTGCGATGCGGGCGGCGCGGCTGTCCTGCAGACCACGCTGGTAGATCTCCCGGGGATAGATGAGCTGGCGGCTGTTCAGCAGGATCATTTCATACGGAGGCGGGGCATACTGGTTCGGGAAGGTGTTGATAGGGCGATTCGTCATTTTAATTCCTCCTTGATTCTCCAAAGATAGTTTTCGGCATCGGTCAGGATAGCGGTGACCTGCTTTTTCTGACGGGGGTCGGATAAAAGGCTGGGGTAAAAGGTGAAGCTGTGCTCAAACCGTTGGATCAGTGCCTGCACAGCAGAATGCAGATTCATGTAGAGCGAAGCCTCATCCGGATCGATGTCCTTATAGTCGGTCGGAATCACGGTGTAAGGATATACCGGTTCCGACCCGCAGGATGATCCTGGCGGCGCATATGCATCGGGCGAGCGGATAATGGGCTCTGGCTTTTTGAAGCCGCCTACGGGATTCAGAGCAAGGCTGGCTTTGAGTGCATCGTCAATACGCTGCATTTCTTCCGGACTGGCACGACCCATAAAATGAAAGATGCGCTTCTTGTCGATGGTAAAGACCTGCTCTGTCTGTACCACAGAGGGGACTGCCAGACCGGGGCTGTTGATCAGGCAATGCGTCGGTTGATTGGCCTTTTTCTTGGTGCGGCTGGTCAGCGAGGCGACGATCAGGGTAGGCGAGTAGCGGTTGCCAACGTCGTTCTGGATGATGATAACAGGACGATCGCCGTTTTG
The DNA here is from genome assembly GCA_964619455.1 of uncultured Faecalibacterium sp. Taxonomy (GTDB): domain Bacteria; phylum Bacillota; class Clostridia; order Oscillospirales; family Ruminococcaceae; genus Faecalibacterium. Next base: position 228 of record CAZUDU010000304.1, on the reverse strand, counting down.
CTCGGAGCCAACACCATCGTCAAGGTGTGCGTAGTAAATGTCGCCACGGCGGAATTTCCAATCGGTCATGAGTTCCTGATTCAAGTTGTTTCCTCCTGTTATAATGACGGACTGCTGAAGTCCTCCGGCAGTGGTGGTCTGTCGGATGGACGGCAGCAGAGCTGACCGAAACAATTCAGCGGGAAATGACAATGTAGTCGAACCCGCGCTTGACCTGACAGATGGAAC
>CAZUDU010000303.1:0-1691 GCA_964619455.1 uncultured Faecalibacterium sp. | reverse complement strand
CAGCCCTTCGCTCAGGTTGCCCCAGATGAGCACCCCGGACAAAAAGCTGCACACAAAGCGCAGAAAGCCTGCCGCAAAAGTGCCAACGCCGACCCCGACCGCGCGGCGGCGGAAGGGGCGGGCGAACAGTTCGGCGGTGCCCAGTGCCATAAAGGCGACGAGGTAATCCAGCAAAACTTCGCCCACCAGCGGCAGCAGCCCCGGCGTGGGCGGTGCCCAGAAGCCCAGCAGCATCTGCAAACAGCCGTTGACAAAGCCGGTGAACACACCCCATTTGACCCCGTGCCGGAAGGACACCAGCACGAAGGGGAGCATGCTCAGCAGTGTGATGCTGCCGCCGTTGGGCATGGTGAACAGCTTGAGGTTGGCGAGCACCGTACCGATGGCGACCATCAGCGCGCACTCGACCAGAATGCGGGTCTTGGAATAGGATCTTGCCATAGAAAGATCGCTCCTTATGAAGTAGTACACAAAAACAAAAGTGCGCCTGCTTGTAACGGCAGGCGCACGGGTGTTTGTGAAAATACAAAGAGGATTCTTCCCGGGATGATCCCAAGTCCTTCGCAAACTCCCTACGCCGGCATTATCCGGATCAGGTTAAGGGTACTCCGCCGCAGCGGATCTCAGCCTTTCAGCGCCCCTGTTTTTATGTCCAGTTCGCAGTATAACATACTGCCGCCAAAAGTCAAGCATTTTTGCATATCGCGTGCAGGCATCGCATAGGTTTTAGCAATTGAACGCAAAGGGGAGCTGCCGATGAAGGGCGATCCGGAACAGCGCGCGCGGCTGCTGGGAGAATACATTGTGGAACATGGTGCGACCGTGCGCGCGGCGGCAGCCGTGTTCGGGTGCAGCAAGTCCACCGTGCACAAGGATGTGACCATCCGGCTGCGTGCGGTCTGCCCGGCACTGTATGCCGAGGTGCAGCAGGTGCTTGCACGGAACAAGGCGCAGCGTCACCTGCGCGGCGGAGCAGCGACCCGCCGCAAGTATGCCAGAGCTTCTTCCGCCTGAACGCTGCAGATGCAGAAACGCCCCGGCGCCGTCCTTCTGTGGATGCGCTCCGGGGCGTTTGGTCTGTATTACTCGGTACGGAACTGGTTCAGTGCGCCTTTTTCCAGCCGGCTGACCTGTGCCTGACTGATGCCGATCTCCTGTGCGACCTCCATCTGCGTTTTGCCCCGCAGATAGCGCAGCTCCATGATATGCCGTTCCCGCGGAGAAAGGCCCGCGACGGTCTGACGGAACTGCAGCCCGCTGATCCAGCTTTCCTCGCCGTCCGGGTCGCGCACCTGATCGATGACGAACATGGCGTCACCGCCATCCGAGTAGATGGGTTCCTCCAGGCTCAGCGGCTCCACCACCGATTCCAGCGCGACGGTCACCTCCCGGCGTTCCAGCCCGGCGGCGTGTGCGATCTCGTCCATCGTCGGCTCCCGGCCCAGTTGCTTTTCCAGCAGTTCGCGGGAGTGCATGGCGCGGTAGGCGGTGTCCCGCAGGCTTCGGCTGACCCGCAGGGTGTTATTATCCCGCAGAAACCGCCGGATCTCTCCGATGATCATCGGTACGCCGTAGGTGGAAAACCGCACCGGCTGATCCGGGTCAAAGTTGTCGATCGCCTTGATCAGCCCGATGCACCCCACCTGAAAAAGGTCGTCCATGTTCTCGCCCCGCTGGGCAAAGCGCTGGAC
>CAZUDU010000302.1:0-1705 GCA_964619455.1 uncultured Faecalibacterium sp. | reverse complement strand
CGTGTCTGCCCGCAGGAGAGCCAGTGCGAGGGCAAGTGCACCCGCGGCATCAAGAACGAGCCGGTCGGCATTGGCCGTCTGGAGCGTTTTGTTGCCGACTGGCACCGCGAAAATGTCCACACCGCACCCATCGTGCCTGAGTCCAACGGTCACAAGGTCGCGATCATCGGCGCAGGCCCTGCCGGTCTGACCGCAGCAGGCGATCTGGCAAAGCTGGGCTACAAGGTCACCGTTTACGAAGCACTGCACGTTGCAGGCGGCGTTCTGATGTACGGCATCCCCGAGTTCCGTCTGCCCAAGGCGATCGTCCAGCAGGAGATCGACGGCCTGAAGAAGATGGGCGTGGATTTTGAGTGCAACATGGTCATCGGCAAGGTTCTGACCATTGATGAGCTGATGGGCGAATACGGCTACGAGGCCGTTTTCGTTGGCTCCGGCGCAGGCCTGCCCCGCTTCATGAACATCCCCGGCGAAAGCCTGAAGGGCGTTTACTCTGCCAACGAGTTCCTGACCCGCTCCAACCTGATGAAGGCTTACCTGCCTACCAGCAAGACCCCCATCCGCACCGGCAACAAGGTCGCCGTTGTGGGTGGCGGCAACGTGGCAATGGACGCTGCCCGCAGCGCCCTGCGTCTGGGCGCAGAGACGGTCTACATCGTCTACCGCCGCGGCATGGAAGAGCTGCCTGCCCGTAAGGAAGAGGTTGAGCACGCAGAGGAAGAGGGTATCGTCTTCAAGACCCTGTGCAACCCTGTGGAGATCCTGTCGGACGAGGACGGCTTTGTGCGCGCCATCACCTGCATCGAAATGGAGCTGGGTGAGCCGGACGCTTCCGGCCGCCGCCGCCCCATCGAGAAGAAGGGCAGCGAGTTCACGATGGATGTGGACACCGTCATCATGAGTCTGGGCACCAGCCCCAACCCCCTGATCCGCTCCACCACCCCCGGTCTGGAGACCAACAAGCATGGCTGCATCGTCACCGAAGGCGACGAGGGCAAGACCAGCCGTGAGGGTGTCTACGCGGGCGGCGATGCCGTGACCGGCGCTGCTACCGTCATCAAGGCGATGGGCGCAGGCAAGGCTGCTGCAAAGGCGATCGACGAGTACATCCGCAGCAAGTAATCTCTGTTCTGTCACATAAAAAGCGCACCCTTGTACCAAACCGTACAAGGGTGCGCTTTTTTGTGTCTTTCTAAAGAGTTCAGCGGCGTTTGCGGCGCGGCATTGCGCTGTAAAAACCGAATGCCGTTCCGCACAGCCCGCCCACGATGTGCATAAAGTTTGCCACATTGTCCCGCACGAACAGGATGTCATACACCTGCTGCCCGAAATACAGCGCCGCGACCAGAAGCATCGTGATGGGGATGCCGCCGGAAAAGCCCGCCAGCGAGGACAGCATGATGAGCATGAACACGATACCGGACGCGCCCAGCAGCCCACTGGTGGGGAACAGCACACATTGCAGGATTCCGGTGACCAGTGCCGTGAACAGGATACCGCGCAGCAGCGGGATGCTGCCGTACTTTTCCTCCATCGGAGGGCCGACCACGAGCAGAAGCAGCATATTATTCAAGAAGTGTCCCCAGTCCGCATGGCCCAGCACATGACCGAATAGGCGGATGTAGAACAGCGGGTCTTTTAGCGAGGAGCGGTAAACGCAGAACAGGTGCAGGGTCGTCCACCCGTTTGTCCACTCGTCCAGCAG
>CAZUDU010000301.1:0-1707 GCA_964619455.1 uncultured Faecalibacterium sp. | reverse complement strand
TATAGGAGGGCAAGAATTATGAAGATCATTCCTCTTGCAGACCGCGTTGTTATCAAGACCGTTGAGGCAGAAGAGACCACTAAGAGCGGCATCATTCTGACCGGCAGCGCAAAAGAAAAGCCCCAGGTTGCACAGGTCGTGGCAGTCGGCCCCGGCGGCATCGTGGATGGCAAAGAGATCAAGATGACCGTCAAGGTCGGCGATAAGGTGCTCACCAGCAAGTACTCTGGCACCGAGGTCAAGGTGGATGGTGAGGAGTGTACCATCGTTCGTCAGGGCGATATCCTGGCCATCGTTGAGGACTGAGACATTTCCTTTGTTATAATTTGATTTTTAAGGAGCGATAGATTATGGCTAAGCAGATCAAGCAGGGCGAGGACGCCCGTAAGGCACTGTGTGCTGGTATCGATACCCTGGCAAACACCGTTAAGATCACCCTGGGTCCCAAGGGCCGCAACGTGGTCCTGGGCAAGAAGTTCGGCGCACCGGTCATCACCAACGATGGTGTTACCATCGCAAAGGAGATCGAGCTGAAGGACGAGTTCGAGAACATGGGCGCACAGCTGGTGCGTGAGGTCGCTACCAAGACCAACGACGCAGCAGGCGACGGCACCACCACCGCAACCGTTCTGGCTCAGGCAATGGTCAACGAGGGCATGAAGAACGTTACTGCTGGCGCAAACCCGATGGATATCCGCCGTGGTATGAGCAAGGCTGTCAACGCTGCTGTGGAGAGCATCAAGGCTCACAGCCAGAAGGTCAAGGACGCAAACGACATTGCTCGTGTTGGTACCATTTCTGCAGGCGACCCCGAGATCGGCCGTCTGATCGCAGAGGCAATGGAGAAGGTCACCTCCGATGGCGTTATCACCATTGAGGAGAACAAGACCACTGCTGAGACCTACAACGAGATCGTGGAAGGCATGCAGTTCGACCGCGGCTATCTGACCCCCTACATGGTCACCGATACCGAGAAGATGGAAGCTGTCATGGACGATGCAGCGGTCTTGATCACCGATAAGAAGATCAGCGTCATTCAGGATCTGCTGCCCCTGCTGGAGCAGGTCGTGCAGAACGGCATGAAGCTGCTCATCATCGCAGAGGACATCGAGGGCGAGGCTCTGTCCACCCTGATCGTCAACCGTCTGCGCGGCACCTTTACCGTTGTGGCTGTCAAGGCTCCCGGCTTCGGCGATCGCCGCAAGGAGATGCTGCAGGATATCGCTACCCTGACCGGCGGCACCGTGGTGTCCTCTGATCTGGGCTACGAGCTGAAGGATGCTACCGTCCAGATGCTGGGCCGTGCACGTCAGGTCAAGGTCACCAAGGAGAACACCACCATCGTGGGCGGCTACGGTGACAAGGATGCCATCGCTGCACGCGTGGGCCAGATCCGCAACCAGATCGAGGTCGCTACCAGCGATTTCGACCGCGAGAAGCTGCAGGAGCGTCTGGCAAAGCTGGCAGGCGGTGTTGCTGTCATCAAGGTCGGTGCTGCAACTGAAGTCGAGATGAAGGACAAGAAGCTCCGCATTGAGGATGCTCTGAACGCAACCAAGGCTGCTGTTCAGGAAGGCGTCGTTGCAGGCGGCGGCACTGCTCCCATCAACGCCATCCCCGCTGTGCGCGCTCTGTGCGACACGCTGGAAGGCGACGAGCGCACCGGTGCAAAGATCGTTCTGAAGGCTCTGGAGGCTCCTCTGCGCC
>CAZUDU010000300.1:0-1709 GCA_964619455.1 uncultured Faecalibacterium sp. | reverse complement strand
TCACCCACTTGGGGCTGGTGTGCGAGCCATTGGTACACAGATCCGGCACGCTCACGCCCTTGCCGTCTGCGTCCCAGCCGCCCTCGAACTGGTTTGCTGCACATGCGCCGCCCCACAGAAAATCGTCACGAAAAACGCTCATATTCTTATCCCCTCTTATCACTTTTCAAAAAACAAAGGGCGCGGCGCTTATCTGCCGCGCCCCCTGAACATAACAAGAACTTTTCGCGGAGTTTCTGCTTACTTTGCAGCCTTTGCCTTGGCAGGCTCGTCAGAGTAAGTCAGATAGGTCATGATGAATGCCAGCACCACAGCTGCCAGAGAGACCACGATGGAAACGATCATGCCGGTGATGTCGTTGTTGATGGTGTCGATGTATGCGGTGTAGCCGAAGATGCCGGTACCAGCCTGCGTGTAGGAGGTGACATGGAATGCCATCAGGATCGCGCCGGTGATCGCACCGGTGATGCAGGTGATGATGAAGGGCTTCTTCTTGGGCAGGGTCAAGCCGTAGATGGCAGGCTCGGTGATGCCGGCAATGCCAGAGACCAGCGCGGGGATGCACAGGCTCTTGGTCTTAGCGTTCTTGGTCTTGAGGTAGATCGCCAGGACCGCACCGCACTGTGCAAAGGTGCAGCCAAAGAAGCCGGTCAGGAAGGTGCTGCAGCCGTTGAGTGCCATGTCGTTCAGCATCAGCGGGACCAGTGCCCAGTGCAGACCAAAGATGACCAGGACCTGCCACAGTGCGCCGACTGCTGCGCCCAGAGCGATGCCGCTGAAGTTTGCGATGGCGTTGAAGATCCAGCCCAGACCGTCTGCCAGCAGAGAAGCGATGGGTCCGATGACCCACAGGGTCATGCAGAAGGTCACGGTGCAGGTGATCAGGGGAACGACAAACAGTTTGGCTGCATCCGGGATGAACTTCTTGAATTTCTTTTCAAGCCATGCTGCGAATGCAACAGCGCAGATGATGGGAATGACGCTGGAGGTGTAATTGCCGGAAGAAGGCAGAACGACCGGGATGCCGAAGATGTTGGAGATATCCATTGCGCTGGCATCCAGCATGTAGGGGTACAGCAGCGCTGCGCCGATGACCATGCCTTCCATTTCGGGCAGACCGAACTTCTTGGCGGCGGTGTATCCCAGCAGGATGGGCATGAAGTAGAAGAAGCAGTCACCCAGAGAGTACAGGACATTGTAGGTGCCGCTGGTGCTGCTCAGAACGCCCAGCGCAACGAACAGTGCCAGAACACCCTTGAGGATGCCGGTCGCTGCCAGAACACCCAAGCAGGGGGTGAACACGCTGGTCACGATACCGACGAAGGCATTGAAGGGGTTGAACTTCTCCTTGGGTGCATCCTCGCCTTCCGCTGCGGTGCCGTCCTCATTGACCGCGCCGCCCGGGGTGATATGACCCACTGCACAGACTGCGTCGTAAACATCCGGCACCTGATTGCCGATGACGACCATGTACTGACCGCCGGACTGGATCACGGTCACGATGCCGTCGGTCTCCTTGAGGATCTCGGTCTGCGCCTTGCTCTCATCCTTGAGCTTGAAACGCAGACGGGTCATGCAGTGGGTCAGAGAAACGACATTCTCCTTGCCACCGACATTCTGAATAATGATACGCGCAAGACCATCATACTTGCTAGCCATAAGCCAATTCTCCTTTTTTTGTTCCACATAAGCCTGCTCGGTCAGTTCAA
>CAZUDU010000299.1:0-1713 GCA_964619455.1 uncultured Faecalibacterium sp. | reverse complement strand
TCTTATTATACACCCTCTTTTTCAAAGAAGAAAGGGGTGAATTTCGGTTGATTTTCTCCTGTCAAAGATGAATGAACTTGACCGGAAGATACCGCAGAAAAAATAGACCCACACGCAACCCAGTCCCCATTTGTTGCGTGTGGATCTAAAGGCATAAATGTCAGTTCCCCGGCACCAGAAGATGCTCTGCCTGCGGCAGAGTTACGAGCTCCGGTGCAAGGTCGTTTGCAGCAAGCATCCTTGCAGGTGAAACATGGAAGCGTTTTGCGATCGAGAAGAGCTCTTCCCCGGCTTGTGCGTAGTAGATGCGCAGTGCGATATCCGAAGATGCTGCGCCCAGTACTTCCCCAAGCTCGATAGCCTCTAGGCTCTGAACCTTGCTGCTGCAAAGGATCGCGCCCTCCACAGCTGCCGTCACGGTCACTTCCAGTGTTCCGCCTGTACAGCTGCATCGTACATCTTCCGTTGAGATCCAGCATTCCGGGTAGAGCACACCGCCCGGCGGCGTTTGCATCGCAAGCGGCAAAGAAAGCTCTATGCTTTTTTCATAGCTTTCCAGCTCGGCAAGGCTGTTTTCGACCAGTGCTGTCGTGACAGCCCGGCAGTTCAAGAAGAATGCATCCCCTTTCTGTGTGACCTGAAGCGGGCCGTAGGAGACAAAGCAGGCTCTCAGCTGAGCGCCCGCGTCCGGCAGTGGGCCGGAACCAGTCGACGTGATCTGTTCGCGGATCGTCCCGATCAGTTTTTCCGTTGCGGTCTCCCGCATCGAGAGAGCCGTTTCAAACCTGGTCGAGAATGCATCTGCCACATATTGAAGCTGATAGGGGCGCCATGCCCGCAGATGCAGCATGACGTTTGCACTCAGGGTCTGGGCAGAAGCGTTTTCTCCCTGCGAGAGGGTGAACCCAATAGGCTCCGCTACGCAGAAACATTGGCTGTCCTCCGTAATGCCGTTCAGATCGACCACCTGATTCAAGCTCAGAGCAGCCGTCTGATTTTGCAGGCCGGGGTCGCCCTGTGCCCGCCATGCACACTGAACCTGTAACGATCCCTTCACGACCGCCTTGCCGGAAAGAAGCTTCAGTTCCTTCACCTCCGCAATGCCCGTGATGTCCAGCACTGCTTCCGGGGTTTGGGGGAAGTTCAGCTCTCCTTCCAGCGTGACCAGCTTATCCAGCACGGCTGTGCTGCGCGAGCCGCTGAGTGTTTGCAGCTTTTGTTCAATGCCTCCATCTGCCAGCGCTGTGATGATCTCGGTCTTATCCTGTGTCCGTACACCGACCAGCAGGCTGACGGCGCCCCGCACCTCGATCCGGCGCGGATTCACCACCCGGCTGTTGAGGTATTCGGTCTGGCTCTCTACCGTAGCCGTCCATGCGGTGAATGGAAACTCCGGCAGTTCCAGCTGCTTTGTGAAGGGCAATTTCTGCTCAGTTTGGCAAAGACCAATGCCGTCTTCCCCCTGATAAAACAGCGTGCACCGTAAGTATCCATCCAAAAGCAGCTTGCCGGGCTGCAAGCGCTTTTGCAATACGATGGGTTTTGCAAAGCATTTGACAAGCTTAAAGATCGGCGGAAGATAATCAGAGATCAATACCTCTGTTTCCAGCGGAAGCTCTGCTTTGAGCGTACAGTTCGCACCCGCCTGCGGCAGAGTATCCCGAAACACCTTTAGTTCCATGCCGTGTTGCTCCTTTCCCTGTCCGTTTCTAT
>CAZUDU010000298.1:0-1715 GCA_964619455.1 uncultured Faecalibacterium sp. | reverse complement strand
ACATAAACGGTCTTTAACTTTGGTTCTTTCATCCTGTAAACTCCTGTATGGTTCCCTTATATGATTCCGTAAATCATTTTGATCATTTGCTCTATTGTAACATACCGTATCCAAACCCGCAAGAAAGGCTTGTCTGTCAAAAACCCGACACCAGATAACTAAGCCCCACGCAAAGTCCGCACAACGGCGCAAAGACAGCAAGGAGCAAAAGATACTGCCCCACAAGAGTCCCCGCCCGGAAGGACGCGCCCTGCGCTTTGTGGAATACAGAACGCTGGAGTCTGCTGCTCATCCGTAATGCGGAGGTGCCGAACCGGCAAAGACACCCCTCGGCGAGCGCCGCCGGGATGCCTGCCGCCAATATCACCGCCAACACTGACTGCCATCCGGTACCTGCACAGAGCTGAACAAGCAACAGTCCGCTCCCCATTCCATAAAGCATCATCAGCAAAAAGATCAACTGCGTTCCAAAAGCCGAAAAGCCCAGCAACAGCAAGATGCCCGCAAACAGCCCCAAGGTCAGATACTCTGCCCGGAATAGCGTAACTGCCCCGGCGGCATCCCGGACGACAAAGGCAGCGTTCCAATTGCTCAGGTAATATTGCATAACTTCCCATTCCTGCGCATTACAGCCCGCCTGTAGGATGCCCGCTGCAGCGCTCCCGATCAGGAAAGCCGCTGCAAGCAGCCAGCTGTCGCCTGCAGACCGTTTTTGAGAGAGGGACAGCCGTTTCCTCTCAGAGGGAGAAAAGACGGCTGCGGGAGCGCCCAGCGGCACTTCGGGCGATCCCTCAACGATCGCCAAAGTCTCTTCTGGTGCTTTCTGCGGCAATTGCGGCAGAGCCGTTTCCTCCTTGGATGGAGGATGAGGTTCCGGGTAGACCCACATGTTTTTCACCCCGTTCTATGATGCATCATTTTACCCATGCTTGCGTTCGCGCAAACTCATCCCCGACAGACCGCCGACCGCACCGCACAAGAGCACCGCCATGCAGCGGATCAGATGTGTGCTTTCCACTGCATTACCATCCAATAAGGCGGCAAGCAGCAGCGCTCCGGCAAAAATAATGCCCTGAACGGCGCCGTTCAGCAGTCCTTTCTCTTTTTTGAGTACAGCAGCACACACCCCGCTGCACAGGCTCCCGGCGCAGACAGAGATGCTTGCCAGCGGAGCAGCCGCTGAAGCGGACCAGCCTTGGTGGAGCATCCACTGTGCCATCACCACAAGTGCCAGCACCGTGATAAGCACCCCAAGAACTGCGGCGGCCAGTGGTACCCCGATGATACCGGAACCAATCTTTTTTGCAGACATAAAAACACGCCTCCCCGATAGCAATCTATGCAGGGAGGCGTGTTCATTATGCGGGTTATGAGATTACTTGGAAGCCTTGTCCATGTCCAGCTTCTCAACAGCTGCGATCGCAGTCTTGGTGAAGCGGATCTTCACACGGTCAGCACCGGTCTCCAGAACGAAGCTGTCGTCCTTGATGGCAACGACACGGCCGATGACACCGCCGATGGTGGTGACCTGATCGCCGATCTCCAGGCTGCTGCGCATTGCAGCGTCCTTCTTCTCCTGCTTCTTCTGGGGACGGTAGATCATGAAGTACAGCAGGACCAGCATCAGACCCAGAGTGAAGAACAGGCTGATATAGCTTTCGGTGGTAGTAGTCAGAAATTGCATTTGGCAAAATCTCCTCTCAATTTTCATATAA
>CAZUDU010000297.1:0-1721 GCA_964619455.1 uncultured Faecalibacterium sp. | reverse complement strand
AACATCACGGAGAACTGCGCCCGCAGCCGCCGGGGAGACTGCGGCGTGATGGCAGCGACCTTCATCGTGCTGTGCCGCATTGCCGGCATTCCGGCACGCTGGCAGAGCGGCCTGGTCGCCCGCCCGGATCAGGCGGGCTGTCACGATTGGGCCATGTTCTACATTGCGCCCAAGGGCTGGATGTATGCCGACTGCTCGGCGGGGGCATCAATGGCGCGGGCAGGCAACGAGAAGATGCGTCTGCACTACTTTGGCAATCTGGACACCGGACGCATGGTGGCGAACCGTGCGCTTTGTGCGCCGTTCGACCCGCCGATGTGCGGATTCCGTGCGGATCCGTGCGACAATCAGGTAGGCGAGATCGAGGCGGACGGTGTGGGGCTGTATGGCGAGCAAGTCGTTACGAGCCAAAAAACCGTACATTATCAGGAATTATAAATACCTTCCGGGCTTGTTCTAGGACAGCCCGGTTTTTTGAATCGGAGGACGAAGATGGAATTTCTGGCGTTTTTGTATACGATCCTGCTGGTAACGATCTGCCTGCTGCAGGCGCTGCTGCTCTATCGCTCGGCAAAGCCGCAGCAAAAGCGGGATGATGCCCAGCTCAAAGAATGGCTGCGCCAGCAGCTGGAAGAGCAGAACCGCGCCATAGAACAGAAACAGGCAGAGATGACCCGCCAGAACCTTGACGCGATGGGCAAGATCAGCGAGGCGCTGCAAACGGCGGTGCAGGGCATGAGCAGCACTCTTGCGGCGGGGCAGAGCAACCAGCAGCAGACGATGGAACAGCGCCTGCGCGGCTTGGAGGAATCCAATGCACGCAAGCTGGAAGAGATGCGCAAAACGCTGGCAGACAGCATTACCGCCCTGCAAAAGGAGAACGCCGCCAAGCTGGACGAGATCCGCCACACAGTGGACGAACAGTTGCAGGATGCACTGCAAAAGCGGGTGACCGAGAGCTTCAAGGCGGTCAACGAGCAGCTGGAACAGGTCTACAAGGGTCTGGGCGAGATGCAGAGCCTTGCTTCGGATGTAGGCGGGCTGAAACAGGTGCTTTCCGGCGTGAAGACCCGCGGCATTCTGGGCGAGATCCAGCTGGGGGCGATTCTGGAAGAGATCCTCGCCCCGGAGCAGTACGAGACCAATGTTGCGACCATCCCCGGCAGCAGCCAGCGGGTGGAGTATGCCATCAAGATGCCCGGTGCGGACGGCGGCAGCGTCTGGCTGCCCATCGACTCCAAGTTCCCCGGCGATACCTACGGACATTTGCAGGATGCCTATGCGTCCGGTGATGCCCATGCGGTGGAAAATGCCCGCCATGCGCTGGAGCTTGTTCTGCGCGCCGAAGCAAAGGATATCCGGGAGAAATATGTCGAAGTGCCGTACACGACGGCGTTCGGTATCCTGTTCCTGCCCTTTGAGGGTCTGTATGCCGAGGTGGTCAACGCCGGGCTTCTGGAGGTGCTCCAGAGGGATTATCAGGTGAACATTGCAGGTCCCAGCACGATGGCGGCGCTGCTCAACAGCTTGCAGATGGGCTTTAAGACCCTTGCTATCCAGAAGCGTTCGGGCGAGGTGTGGCAGCTGCTGGGTGCGGTCAAGACCGAGTTTGATAAGTTCGGGCAGGGGCTGAACAAGCTGCAGCAGCGTCTGCGCCAGACGGATGAAGAACTGGATCAGCTCATTGGTGTGCGCAGCCGCGCCATCAGCCGCAAGCTGCG
>CAZUDU010000296.1:0-1728 GCA_964619455.1 uncultured Faecalibacterium sp. | reverse complement strand
GATGGTGGTGCTGCCGATGTCAAGACCTACTCTCACAATTGTTTCCTCCTAAGGACGTTTCACCGGGGGTTCCCGGCGGGGCGGCGGCGATCAGAAAATCTTTGCCGAAAATTAGTTTGGTAGCGAATCATTTCGTCGAATCGCATACAAACTAATTATAAACCATTTTTTTTCGACATGCAATCGGTGTTCTTTATTTTACGCGAAAAAAATAGTATTTTATGGGGAAAAAGTTAAACATTTTGTGAACAGTGGAATTTTTTTCTTCTTTAAAAAAGAGAAAGCAGCAAAGAATCTTAGTTTCAAAGAGGGCGAAAATGACGGGGGAAGGCGCCTGTCCATCAATGAGGGAGACATCGTTTTTGGCAGGTTGCCTAAAAAGGAAAAAACAGGCATTTTCCATGCCTGCGCTCTGCATGCGGAAAAATGCCTGTTTTGGCGGTGTGATTCAGGGGAACGCGTCCGGGGCGGGTCTTATATGCGCAAAATGCTGATCCAGATATCCGCAGTTGCGCTGGATCAGATCAAGCGCGTGGAAACAGGAGGTCTCGACCGCTTCCTGCGGGAGATCCGGTATTGTCAAAGGGGGAAGATGCTTTGCTCCATAATTGCTCCATTGTAATGCCTCCTGCAAAAGGGATCCGGTCAGGCGTGCCAGAGCAGATGCTGCTTGAGCGCATAGATCAGCTTGCCTGTGGTGGGCTTTTCCTGCCCAAAACCGTGTTCCTTTTTAAATATGTCCCATGCAGCTTCTCCGGATGTTTCGAGCTGATCGATCAGGCGCCGGAGACTGCTGTCCACTGCGGAGACCGAGGTGTTGTACTGCTCACTGACGAGCTGAAGGATCTCCTTGCGGACAGCGAGCTTGCGCGAGGTGCCAAAGGCAACGCATACCGCACTGGTCAGATAGCCGCAGCCGATCTCGGTCGGGTGGAGCTTCCAGCTCATGTAAAGGTCTGCACATTGCTGATGGATCTGTCGGCCGTGCTGACCGGGGAGCTGATAAGCAGCCCAGAGAAGCTTTCGCAGGTCCATGCGCGGGATCAGATGGCAGCCCTCCGGCAGGCTCTGCCGGAGGATCGAATCGTTGCTGCGCCGACCTTCTTCGAATAGGAATAGCCTGGGACGGTGGTCCAACTGCTGGAATTGTTGGAGAAAGGAGAGGCGGTCCATGTCTGCAAGCTGGCTGCACAGGACCACCAGATCGTAGGAAGGAGCGGTGCGCAGGGCCTGCAGCAGGCTGTGCCCGGTCTGGAAGCAGAGGCATTCGACCTCATCGCTCTCCTCCTTGAGATAGTTTCTTTGTACGCGAAGTTCCTTGGGATCATAGCTGGCAAGGACGATTTGCAGCTTCCCGGTTGTTCGCTTACTTTCCACGCATGATGCCGCCTTTCTCTTCCGGCAGGTTTTCCGAGCAGAGCTTGGAAAGAGGTGCCTGCCCTTGGTTCTGGCTGAATCTCACGTTCACGGTGCCGGGGCACCCATGCAAGCCATCTATTGCCGGGTGCAGAGGGACCGCGGGTGAAAATGAGATCCTACGCTTTTCTTGTTTGGATACAAACGGCGGATCGGAGTGCCGCTTGTGCCCATACAGAGTCATTGTAAGAAGCGGGTGCGAGCGCCAGCAATCCTAAAAAAGCGTCAGATGGAAACGGAACGCGGGATGGTAACCTAAAAACAGCAGCTCTTTCAAGGTTTGTACATGAAATATTCACAGCAGTCTGTTAT
>CAZUDU010000295.1:0-1753 GCA_964619455.1 uncultured Faecalibacterium sp. | reverse complement strand
CCAGACTGATTCATAACCTTGGGAGATAATTTGCGATGAAACATTCTATCACGCCTGAAGAGCATGCGCTGAACCACCGCCGCCGTGCCCGCCAGCTGTTGGGTCTGGCGGTGGCTGCACTGGCGCTCATCGGTGCAGTTTCGGTGCTGCGCTCCGGTGCCACTGCGGTGGCAGGGCTGTTCGATGACACCGAGCAGCGTCAGGAATACGAAAATAAACTGGAGGGTCTTGTTCTGTTTGATCCGCTGCCCTTTGAAGGGCTGGAGAATCTGGACGATCTGACCCTGCGCGAAGCGGCGATCTGGGGCTGTATCTACCAGATCCAGGAGACGCAGGGCGGCTTTGAGCACTACGCGACCGACCCGGAGACCGACCAGCTTCTGCTGCCGTCGGTGGACGTGGACGCCTACCTTGCAAAGCTGCTGGGTTCCGGCTTCAAGCTGAGCCACCGCAGTTTTGAGATGGACGGCATGACCATCGAATTCGATGAGACCAGTCAGAGCTATCTGATCCCCATCACCGGCAGCGTGGGTTACTACCGCGCCAGCGTGACCAAGCTCTTCAAGCGTGCGGGCAGGCTGTATGTCACGGTGGGCTATATCCCCATTACCGGCGCAGAGGACAGCATCATCAGTTCCACGGTCGATACCCCCACCAAATACATGGACTATCTGTTCGAGCGCCAGAACGGCAGCTGGTATCTGATCGGCCTGACCGAAAGCGAGACAAAGCCTGAAGTCGAGTCCGTTTCTGCCCAGAGCCTTTCGCCCGCGCGAATGATGGCGGACAGTGAGGTTCAGGATGCGATCCTGGCTGCAGTCGAGCTGGAATCTGAGCCGGAAGAAACGGCTGAGTCTGAAGCGGAGCTGCAGTCCGAGCCGGAAGAGACTGCTTCCAGCACAGCAGAATAACAAAAACAGAACGCGCCGGGTGCATGATAGCACCCGGCGCGTTTTTGTGCAATGGCATCCATTGGCAAAGAGGAGCCGCATCGCTCTTGGCTTCTCCCTTTGGGAGAGGTGCCGAACAGCGTGAGGCGGAGAGGGCGAGGATGATCATCGAGGCCAGCATGCTTGCCCTCTCGGTCAAACCCTTGCGGGTTTGCCAGCTCTCCCGAAGGGCGAACTTTTGGCAAAACGATAACGCTTACAGCACCACCGGGACCAAAGCGGTCACTTCAAATCGAACTTCACGACCACCAGCCGGTACCACAGGTAGGGCACCATGTTCCAGATCATCCACACCTCCATCAGCAGGTAGTGTGGCAGGTCGCGCCAGAAAAAGCGGCGCTTGCCCAGCTTGCCGCTGCGCAGGATGTCGAACGCTTCCTGCATGCCTTTGTCCCACGCTTCGCCAAAGCCCTGCTTGTGGAACTTGTAATACTTGAGCAGGTACCCCGCGGCCAGCGGCAGGAAGTTCAGCACCAGCATCAGCAGCGGCTCATTTTTCAGCGGAAGAAGAATGCTGTTGCGTCCGCTCTGCTGGCTCTTGAAGGCATTGTAGCGCACCGCACCGGTGCTGGCACCGCAGATGTGGTAGCACTTTGCCGTAGGGCAGAGGATGTTTTTGTATCCGGCATTGTTTGCACGCCAGCTCAGGTCAACGTCCTCAAAATAGGCAAAGAAGTTCTCGTCGAACACGCCGATCTCGTCCAGAATGCTCTTGCGGTAGAGCGAAGCTCCCCCGCAGGCGGAGAAAATGCGCTTTTGCCGGGTGTAGCGGCTGGCCCGCCGCCCGTCACCGGTCTTGCAGG
>CAZUDU010000294.1:0-1758 GCA_964619455.1 uncultured Faecalibacterium sp. | reverse complement strand
GCGGTCTGGATCACATTGAGAGAAAAGATACTTGCAAGCATTTGTGTGTACTCCTTTGGGTATTCTCAGGCGAACTCTTCGGCGGTGGTCACTTCCACAAGTTCGGTGCAGTAGGGAGCGAACGCTTCCTTCAGCGCTGCCATGTCCAGCCCCAGTGCAGCAGCGGTCTCAGTGTTGACCGTCACGATGCCGCTGTCAAAGGTACGGAAGGGCATCTGTGCTGCCGCCTTGCCGTCGCACAGCAGCTCTGCCACCATCTCAGCGGTCTCCTTGCCCAACTGGACGTAATCCACACCGTAGCCCACCAGCGCACCGTTCAGTGCAAAACTGTCGGCACCGGTGTAGTGCTGCACGCCTGCCTCGGTAAAGGCTTCATAGATGGACAGCTCGGCAGTCATGATGGTGTTGTCTGTGGGGGTGAACACTGCCTTGACCCCTGCCGCAATGAGTGCTTCGGCTGCCATCTGCACCTCGGCAGTGGTGGTGCCGTTCTTTTCCACATAACGGATGCCGTTCTTGTCGCAGAAGGCTTTGGCGTCTGCGATGGCCTGCGTGGAGGAATCCTGGCTCAGATCGTACAGCAGACCAAGAGTGTCGATGCCAGGGTTGACCGCGCAGATCAGGTTCATGATGGCATCGGTGTTCAGCGCATCCGAGGTACCGGTGATGTTCTCGCCGCTGTCAAAGCCAGCGGAAACAGGGTCGGTCACGGCAGAGTAGATGACCGGGATCTCGGTATCCTCCACCGCCGCCAGCATGGTCGCTGCCGCCGGGGTCGCAACGGCTACGATCACATCCACCTCGTCCGAAACAAAGTTTGCGCCGATCTGGTTCAGGTTGGACTGGTCGCCCTGTGCGTTGGCGTAGTAGTCTGCATAGGAGAAGGTCACGCCCTTTTCCTTGCCGATGACATCCAGCTGTGCTTCCAGCGAAGCAACGATCTGGTTGAGGGACGCATGATCCACATAGTTGACGATGCCTACCTTGAAGCTTTCGCCCTCTGCGGCAGCAGTCGAGCCGGAACCGGAACCGGAGCAGCCGGTCAGTGCCAGTGCGGATGCAGCAGAAGCTGCCATAGCGGCTTTCAGGAAGCTGCGGCGGGTGATCATGTTCATGGTTTTCATAGTGGTTTCTCCTTTCCCCGGAGCAGGCGGCAAAAACAAAAGACCCGCTCCCCTTGCGGGACGGGTCCGGATAAAAAACGACCCTGTCCCTGTGTGTATTCCACAAGGACAGGATCGGTAAAATACGATTCTGCGGTGCCACCTTGCTTGCCCTGCCTGCGGCAGAGCCTCTCACGGAGAGCCAACACTCCCCTGCCCTGTAACGGAGGCTTCCGTTCCAAGCTACTGGGGCCAGAGGCCCGTTCGCCCGACCCTCGGCGGCCCACGAAACTCCGCCCCGCTCTCGCCCGTTTCCACCCTCCGGGCTCTCTGTGGATGCGCTGTGCAGGTTCTCTTCCGCCTCATCGGTTTAGTTGCATTATACACTTTATCTGCGTAAAGTCAAGAGGCACTCTTCAATTTTTTTCATCCTGCGGTGCAAAGTCAGTCTTCTTCCAAAAGCTCCCGAAGCAGATCCAGAAAGGACTCCTCCCCCAGCGTATTCATCTTGAAGAACACCGCCTGACTGCCGCCTGCTGCAATGGCAGACAGCCGGATGGGTGCGTCCCCGTTCTGGAACAGGGTCACGCTCAGGCTCAGGCGGTTGCCGCCGCTCCAGCTGTAGCGCTCAAAGACCCGCACCGCACAGCGGGCA
>CAZUDU010000293.1:0-1760 GCA_964619455.1 uncultured Faecalibacterium sp. | reverse complement strand
CAGGTTCGAATCCTGTCACTCGGATAAATTTCAAGCAAAAAACCGCCTTTTTCAGGCGGTTTTTTGTTTTTTACAGCTGCATTCCGGGCGGCACACATCGTTTCGGGTACACTCTCCTGTCCACTCCACGATCCTAAATCCTGCGCGCTTTTTATTTCATCTTCGCTGCCCAGTCCTCTTCTTTGAAGCCTGCCAGCACAAAGTCCTCGCCAACGGCAAGCGGACGCTTTACCAGCATTCCATCGGCAGCGAGAAGTGTAAGCATCTCTTCATCCGTCATGGCGGGGAGCTTCGTCTTCAGCTCCAAAGACTTATACAGCAGCCCGCTGGTGTTGAAGAATTTCTTCAGCGGCAGGCCGCTTTTCTGATACCATTCGGTCAGTTCCTCCACACTTGGGTTCTCTGTCTTGATGTCCCGCAGCTCATAGGGGACGTTGTTTTCGTCCAGCCACTTCCGAGCCTTCTGGCAGGTGGTGCACTTCGGGTAGCAGATAAATTTCAGCATAGAGATCCCCTCCTTACAAAATGCGAGATCTGCTGTAAGTATAGCATTCTCTTTGAACGAAAACAATAACCGCTCGCTCTTGCACAAACTGCGCAGAATTGTTAGAATGGTACTGACAAAGAATGCGCCTGGCGCGCCGAAATACAGACAAAGGAGCTACGATCCGATGAAAGCACTGACCTACCTTGAACGCGGAAAATTCGCGCTGCTGGACAAACCCGTTCCGACCCTCGCAGACCCGAAGGATGCCATCGTCCGGGTCACACTGGGCAGCATCTGCACCAGTGATCTGCACATCAAGCACGGCTCCGTGCCGCGCGCAGTCCCCGGCATCACAGTCGGGCATGAAATGGTAGGCATCGTGGAGCAGGTCGGTTCTGCAGTCACGAACGTGAGACCCGGTGACCGGGTAACGGTCAATGTCGAGACCTTCTGCGGTGAGTGCTTCTTTTGCAAGAACGGTTTTGTGAACAACTGCACCGACCCGGACGGCGGCTGGGCGCTGGGCTGCCGCATCGACGGCGGGCAGGCAGAGTTCGTCCGCGTCCCCCACGCCGATCAGGGGCTGAACAAGATCCCCGACCGTGTGACGGATGAACAGGCGCTGTTTGTGGGCGATGTGCTCGCAACTGGCTTCTGGGCGGCACGCATCTCTGAGATCACGCCCGAAAGCACCGTCCTTATCCTTGGTGCAGGCCCCACCGGCATCTGTACCCTGCTGTGCGTTTTGTTGAAAGAGCCGAAGCGGGTCATCGTCTGCGAGAAGGATCCTGCCAGAGCACAGTTCGTCCGGGAGCATTATCCCAGCGTCCTGCTCTGCACGCCGGAGGAATGCGAGGCATTCGTGCGTGCCAACTCCGACCACGGCGGTGCAGATGTAGTACTGGAAGTCGCAGGCGGAAAGGACACCTTCCAGCTCGCATGGCAGTGCGCCCGCCCAAACGCCATCGTCACCGTAGTAGCGCTGTATGACGAAGCACAGCCCCTCCCGCTGCCTGACATGTACGGCAAAAATCTGACCTTCAAGACCGGCGGCGTGGACGGCTGCGACTGCGCCGAGATCCTGCACCTGATCGAGCAGGGCAGGATCGACACCACCCCGCTGATCACCCATCGGTTCCCGCTGTCTGAGATCGAAGAAGCCTACCGCATCTTCGAAAACCGGCTGGACGGCGTGATCAAAGTAGCGATCACGGAATAACCCGGCAAAAAGAGCCAGACCTTTTGAAAGGTCTGGCTCTTTTGGATGCTGCGA
>CAZUDU010000292.1:0-1766 GCA_964619455.1 uncultured Faecalibacterium sp. | reverse complement strand
GGTATCTGTACCAGATGCAGGAGCAGCTGCAATATGTGCTGACCAATCTGGATGTAGAAAACCTCTCGGAAGAGCTGCAGGCAAAGCTCCGGGAGCTGTAACAGGAGGGAGGATCTATGGCGACCAGAAAAAAGGAAGAAGAGCTGCTGGCGCAGCCTGCATACAGTGCAGCCGGACTGGACAGCCGGGCAGAAGTGGAGGACGCGCTGGCGAACACGAGCTACCGCCCCGGCCAGAGCGTGACCGATGCAAAGCAGGAGCTTTTGCAGTGGCAGGACAGCCGCCCGGAGGATTATCAGAGCGGGTATCAGGAACGGATCGATTCCCTGCTGGAGGAGTTGCTGTCGCGGGAACAGTTCCAGTACAGCTACGCGAAGGATCCGCTCTACCGGCAGTATGAGCAGCTCTACACCCAGAACGCCCACAATGCCAGTGCGGACGCGGCGGCACAGGCGGCGGCGCTGACCGGCGGCTATGGCTCCAGCTATGCCACCAGCGCGGCACAGCAGGCGTATCAGCAGCAGATCGGTGCACTGAACAATGTTCTGCCGAGTTTGTACAGTCTGGCACTGGATACTTATAACAGCGGCGGCGAGGAGCTTCTTTCCCGCTTGGAGCAGCTGAACGGGCAGGAACAGAATGCGCAGACCCTGTACGAAAAGCAGCTTTCGGACTACTACACCCAGCTTGCGCAGAAGGGCGAGGCGTACAACAATGCCTATGCACAGGACTACGGACAGTATCAGGACTATCTGGGCCGGCTCGATACCCTGCACGGATATTATTCCGCACAGGAGCAGACACAGGCGGCGCAGAAGCAGCAGCGCTTCAACAATGCGATGACCCTTCTGGGGCTGATCGGAGACGCGGTGCAGATCGCCATCAGCGGTACGACTGGCATCGGTTCGATGCTGGGAGGCTTGGCGAACACCGGGTACAATATTTATGCCGGCAACCGCGCGTATGAGGCAGAGCGGGCGGACACACAGTGGAGCCAGCAGATGCAGGAAAAGCAGCGGGAGGACAGCCTTGCCCAGCAGAAATATGACAACGCCGCTGCGGAGCGCGAATATCAGGACGCGCTCACACAGCAGCAGTTCAACAACCGGGTCACAAGCGAAAAGCTGGAGCTTGCCAAGAAGGAATGGGCACTCAAGCAGAACGCGGCACAGAAAACGGCGGCGCAGGGGAGCGCCGCACAGACTTCTGCTGCAGGTAAGACCAGTACAGAAACACAGAGCGGCAAAACGAGCGAGAAGAGCAATGCTTCTTCGGCCGTGCAGAAGGTGGAGGTGCCGTACAGTGCAATGGTCCTGCGCAGCCAGGGCAAGAGCGATGTGGCGATCCGCAGTGCACTGAGCCGTGAAGGCTACACCGCAGAGCAGATCGCACAGATTCTGAACGCGATGAACCGCTAAATAAAAAAGCAGATGGGTCTTTGCACGGCGGGGTGCAAGATCCATCTGCTTTTCATGTATAAAGAAGGGTGACTGCATCAGCGGCGGGGAAGGGGGCGTGATTTTGGGGTTTTCTGGGCATCCCGCCGGGATGGAGTCTCCCTGATAGACGGTACCCAGCGGTTGACACCCGCGGGCTAAGCGACAGTCCGCTGGACTGATCGCTTACTCTGCCGCTGCGCGCCAGAGCCGCCCTGTTCGAGTCCCTCTGGGCACAAAAAAAGACCTTGTTGCATTGCAACAAGGTCTTTTTGGTGGGGTGCCCAGAGGGACTCGAACCCTCGGTCTCCAGATCCACAATCTGGCGCG
>CAZUDU010000291.1:0-1770 GCA_964619455.1 uncultured Faecalibacterium sp. | reverse complement strand
GCGGCGTATAAAGAGCAGCGTTTTCTGTCAGAATCGTTTGTCGGCATGGCCGATGAAATTGTACTAAAAGCGATAGGCGCAAAGTCAAAAAATTACGATATACTTGACCTTTCGTCAGGAATGCACTATCATTTAGTTGAGGGCAGCAAGTTGCAAAACAATGAAGTCTTTTGTGGGAAAGGTTCAAAAAAAGAATACCGAAAAGCTTATGTGTATGCGAACCGATATGGTGGAAAGGTAGAGGATTGGCAGCATGTAAAAGCATTCGGTGTCGTTTCAACAGATGAGGGAAATCGTCCTGCTGAAATACACTGGTCGCAATGTGAAGGTATTGGCAAAGTCGATCTTTTTATAAAGAGGTGGTTGGATGAAGGTTAAATACATTGGTACACGTGATACGGTTGCGCTAGATCGCAACAAAGTCTATCCTGTTATCTCCATCGAAAAGGGTTGGTATCGAATCATGACCGAACTGGATGAAGATTACTTGTTTTCACCACAGCTGTTTGAAATTATCTCGGAATAAAAATATTAACCACGATGCGTGCACCGTGGTTTTTGTTTGCCCATTTTCAGGAGGTGCAGCATGAAAAACAGCGATTCCAGCACCAGCGGCATTGGATTTTGTGGTCTGTTGACCATTCTGTTCGTTGGATTGAAATTGACAGATTTCATTGATTGGCCGTGGGTGTGGGTGCTGTCCCCGCTCTGGATCAAACTCGCCATCTGGGCGGTTTTATGCCTGATCATTGCTGTTGGCGACTTTTAAAGCTGTTCATTCACAAAACAACCCTGTTTTCAGCACGATGCAAACGCACCGTGCTATTTTTATGCCCATTTTGCCCGCATGAGGACGAAACGGACACCACGCAGCGGGCGGTGCGTACCCCGCCCAAGAACCGACCGCAGACGGTGAACTGCGTCAACAAACCGTGGTTTACAATCAGAAAGGAGTTTTCCACCATGAAGCGAGAGGATGTAAAGAACATGATCCCCGGCATTACCGAGGAGCAGCTGAACTGGATCATGCAGGAGAACGGTGCGGACATCAACCGGGAGAAGTCGGCTGCCGCTACCTTGCAGACCCAGCTGAACAATACTGCCGCGCACTTTCTGTAAGTTCTGCATCGGCACCGCCACGGGAGATGCCCACTGAAAGCGATGCTTGTTTTTCGTTTAGCCTTATGCTATACTTTCCCCAGAAGATACATCCTGGGTCTCCGAAAGGTGGCTCAGCACAGCTTTCGGGAGCTGTGTGGATGTATCTTCTTTTTTGTTAGCTTTCCACCGACGCATCAAAACATAGGCATCGCAGCCTCCGCCCCTGCCAGTTGTACTCATAGCCAATTTGTGTTCTTTTATCAATCACAGCAGGGATCGGCCCGCACCGCCTGCCTGCTGCTGGCGCTGACCAACCAGATCCTGTCGGCGTGCGGCAAACCCATCCTGCCCATCGAGAGCGAGACGGTGGAGCAGCTCGTGACAGCGGGCATCACCTGTGCCGCTGTCCTCGTGAGCTGGTGGAAGAACAACAGCTTTACCACAGCGACAATCGAGGCGGATGCAGTCTATGCGCGACTCAAGGCGAAGTGCGAGTAAGCATCCGCTACACAGCCCCTGCGCAGGGCAGCCCCCGCCGCACCTCCTGAAAGTGCGTACCATGGCGGGGACAAATAGGGCATAATAAAGCGCTGCTGTATGGGGAAACCTATACAGCAGCGCTTTTTGCATTTATACGATATTCAGTTTTGCTTTCAACGCTTCCTGCAA
>CAZUDU010000290.1:0-1774 GCA_964619455.1 uncultured Faecalibacterium sp. | reverse complement strand
TCCTCGCACGCCTGAAGCTCTGCGAACAGCGGGGTCTTGGTGTCGATGGTGCCTCTGCCCCACAGCGAGCCGTCCTTGTCCACCGCATCAAACGGGTCGGTCTCCCAGCCCTCGCCGCCATCCACTACATCGTGGTGGGACATGAGCATCACGTTCTGGGCGGCATCCTTGCCGTGGATATGGTAGACAAAGCATCCGCTGCCAAAGGTCAGCCGCTCTGCCTTCTGGTGCAGCAGCGGGAAGCTGCACTCCAATACCTGATAGAACTTTTCATACTCTGCCTGATTGGCATGGTCTTCGGTGTAGACCGTCTTGCAGTCCACCATCTGCTTCAGAGTATCCACATACTGTGCGATCTTTTCGGGTGCCGCGTTCTTTCGGGCATCCTCTCCGGCAAAGGTTTTCACTTCGTTTCCCCCTTTGTATGTTCCTCGATATAGCGTGTGACCTTCTTTTCATTGTAAAGCAGAAAAAACACCAGCGAAAGCACGCTGAATACGCCCGCATACACGCCGGTCAGCTTAACACCTTCCAACCCGACCGATTCACCCGCCTGTGCACCAACTGCCAGCACGCTGGAAACGACCATCATCGCCACCGCCGAAGCGATCTTTTCAATAAAGGTCTTGGTCGCCGAGAAGATACCCTCCCGGTTGACCCCGCTTTGCAGGCTGTCCTGCTGGATGATGTCAGACAGCATGGACTGCGGCAGGATGTTGATCGCCGCAAAGGGAAAGGCTACCACCAGCCCCATGCCCAGACCGATCCAAAGCTCCCGCCCCGGTGCCAGCGCCGCGATCTTGTCGCCCACATAGATGAACGCATAGACTACCGTGAATACCACGCTTGCCGCGACCAGCAGGGTCTTTTTGCTGTACTTGCGGCTGAACGAAACGATGAACGGGAACAGGCACAAAGCCACTGCAATGGCACAGAGCATCACGAGGAAGGACTGGGACTCCGGCACGTTCAGAAGCATAGTGATGTAGTACAGCATCGCTGTCTGGAAGAACGCCATCGATACGCCGCTGAACAGATCGCCCAACCCGTACAGCACAAAATTGCGGTTGTGCAGCACCTGTGCAAAGGAGCGCAGCAGCGACTCATTGGGGCGGGTGTTGGCTTTGACATAGTCCTTTTCCCGGAAGGCGGTCGCGCTGAGCCCTACGCAGAGCAGACCGATCGCTGCAAACACCAAAAAGACAGTACGCCATGCCCACAGCGGGCTGAGTCCGGCGTTCTTCAGCAGGTTGACGAACAAGGTCGCCGCATACATAAAGGAGCTGGAACCCATAAAGAATGCGGTGCTGATGCCGTAGTACCCTACCCGTTCCTTTGCATCCGGGATGATCTCCGGCACAAGGGCATTGCGCGGGATGAAGTAGAAGGTATAGGCGGTGTAGTAGCTCACCAGAAAAACACCGACCCAGACTGCATTGAGCACAGAGCCGGGCGTGAACGGTGCGTAAAAAATCATCAACACCGACAAAGCATAAGGCAGTGCCGCCGCCTTCATGAAGGGCATCCGCCGCCCGTCCGGATGGGTGCATTTATCCGACAGAGTCGCCACCAGCGGATCGGTAACTGCATCCACGATCTTGCCCACCGCCGTGATGAGTGCCATGATGGTGATAAAGCCCAGAAACTTATTCTCCGGTAGCAGCACTGGCAGCCCGCTCTTGACAGTAGGCTGAAAGAAGTACAGCAGATAGTTGCCGATCATGCCGTTGAACAGTCCCTTGGCGATGTCCGCTAAGCAGTAGCGGAGCATCTT
>CAZUDU010000289.1:0-1776 GCA_964619455.1 uncultured Faecalibacterium sp. | reverse complement strand
TCAGAACAGCGCTACGGCTGCCAGACGCACCACAAGGGCGCACAGCCACGCCACCGCACACTGGTTGAGCACCATAATGGTCGCCCACTTGCCGCCAAGCTCCCGCTTGACCGATGCCACTGCCGCAATGCAGGGGGTGTACAGCAGGCAGAACACCAGCAGGGGGGCCGCCTGTGCCGGGCTGAGCGCCGCTGCCAGCGCCGCTTCGGAGCCAAACAGTACCATCAGGGTGGAAACCACGCTCTCCTTTGCCATGAAGCCGGAGATGAGCGCTGTGGACACCCGCCAGTCACCAAAGCCCAGCGGAGCAAACAGGGGCGCTATATCGCCCGCCAGCAGCGCCAGAATGCTGTTCTGGGGGTCTGCCGTCAGGCTCAGGTGCAGATCAAAGTTCTGCAGGAACCAGATGAGGATGGTCGCCGCAAAAATGACCGTGAATGCACGCTCCAGAAAGTCGCGTGCCTTTTCCCACAGAAGCTGTGCCACGTTCTTGATGCCGGGCAGCCGGTAGTTGGGCAGTTCCATGACAAAGGGAACTGCCTCGCCCTTGAACACGGTGCTCTTGAGCAGCAGTGCCATCAGAACACCTACTGCGATGCCGCCAAAATACAGCCCCACCATCACAAGACCTGCCACATCGGGGAAGAAGGTGGTCGCAAACAGGCTGTAGATGGGCAGCTTTGCCGAGCAGCTCATAAACGGGGTAAGCAGGATGGTCATCTTGCGGTCCCGCTCGGAGGGCAGGGTACGGCTCGCCATCACGCCCGGCACGGTACATCCAAAGCCGATGAGCATTGGCACGATGCTGCGCCCGGACAGGCCCAGCCGGCGCAGCAGTTTGTCCATCACGAACGCCACACGCGCCATATAGCCGGTGTCCTCCAGCATGGAAAGGAAGAAGAACAGCACCACGATGATGGGCAGGAAGCTCAGCACACTGCCCACACCCGAAAAGATGCCATCAATGATCAGGGAATGGATCGCTGCATTGACGTTCCAGCTTGTCAAAAGCCCATCCACCAGCGCGGTGAGCGCGTCCACACCCTGCGCCATGAGATCCTGCAAGAACAAACCGAACACGTTGAAGGTCAGATAGAACACCAGTGCCATGATGCCCACAAAGGCAGGGATGGCGGTGTATTTGCCGGTAAGTACCCGGTCGATCCGCTCCGAGCGGCGCTGTTCGCGGCTCTCGTGGGGCTTGACCACCGTTTTTTCGACCAGCTCCTGAATAAAGGCAAATCGCATATCCGCAATGGCGGCAGCGCGATCCAGCCCGCGCTCCTGCTCCATCTGGGTGATGATCAGCTCGATCATCTCTTTTTCATTGGAGTCCAGCTTGAGCGCCTGTTCAATGCGTTCATCGCCTTCGACGAGCTTGGTCGCGGCAAAGCGCACCGGGATGCCCGCCGCCTTGGCGTGATCCTCGATGAGGTGGATGATGCCGTGGATGCAGCGGTGCACTGCGCCGCCGTGATCGTCCTCAGCGCAGAAATCCATCCGCCCCGGGCGTTCCTGATACTTTGCGATGTGCAGCGCGTGATCCACCAGCTCGTCCACGCCCTCATTCTTTGCCGCCGAAATGGGGATGACCGGGATGCCAAGCATCGCTTCCATTTCGTTGATGCGCACTGTACCGCCGTTGCCGCGCATCTCGTCCATCATGTTCAGCGCCAGCACCATCGGGCAGTCCAGCTCCATGAGCTGCATGGTCAGGTAGAGGTTGCGCTCGATGTTGGTCGCATCCACGATGTTGATGATGCCGGTGGGCTTTTC
>CAZUDU010000288.1:0-1780 GCA_964619455.1 uncultured Faecalibacterium sp. | reverse complement strand
CTCACCGAGCTGGACGGCGGCGCTTACGGCATGATCCTGCGCTCCAAGGGCATCGTGGACGGCGGCGCAGACGGCTGGCTGGAGTTCGACTACGTTCCCGGCGAGTGGGAAGTCCGCTCCCGCAGCGCAGATGTCGGCGGCAAGCTGGTGGTCATCGGCTCCAAGATGGACGAAAAGGCGATCGCAGCACTGTTTGGCTGCTAAGCCCCTGCGTAAAACAAAAACGGGTCCGCTCTCTCAGTCAGCTTGCGCTGACAGCTCCCTCAGAGGGGGAGCCAAGGGGCGGTCTGTGCATTTCAGAACGCTGCAAAAGGCAGTTTAAGGAGCAACTATGGCAAAAGAAATTCCGGTATACCTGTTTGTGGGCTTCCTCGAAAGCGGTAAGACCAAGTTCATTCAGGAGACCTTTGAGGACCCCAATTTTGATTCCGGCGACAAGACCCTGCTGCTGATCTGCGAGGAGGGCGAGGAAGAGTACAACGAGAAGAAGTTCGCCTTCCCCGGTGTGACGGTCGCCACCCTCTCGGACAAGTCCGAGCTGAACCCCCAGAACCTCGCCCGTCTGGGCAAGGAAGCCGATGCCGGCCGTGTCGTTGTGGAGTACAACGGCATGTGGCTGCTGCAGGATCTGGCAGAGGCTCTGCCGGAGAACTGGATCGTTTACCAGTGCATCGCTACCGCAGACGGCTCCACCGCGCTGACCTATGCCCGCGACAACTCGATGCGCAGCCTGCTGCTGGACAAGATCGCCCGCAGTGAGCTGATCGTGTTCAACCGCGCCGAGTCGGTCAACAACGACGAAGCCCGTCAGGAGCTGCACAAGCTGGTGCGTCAGGCGTCCCGCAAGTGCGATATCGCCTATGAGTTCGCAGATGGCAGCGTGGCATACGATGATATCCCCGATCCGCTGCCCTTTGATCTCAATGCCGATGTCATCGAGATCCAGGACGAGGACTTCGGCATCTGGTATATGGACTGTCAGGACGAGCCGCAGAAGTACGTTGGCAAGACGGTCAAGTTCCTTGCGCAGGTCTGCCAGACCAACCGCGCGGGCAAGAACAGCTTTGTGCCCGGCCGCTTTGCGATGACCTGCTGTGTGCAGGACATCCAGTTTGTCGGCTTCCCCTGTGTGTACGACGGCTACAAGGCACTGGAGCAGCGCTCCTGGGTGCATGTGACTGCCAAGGTCAACTACAAGTTCCACAACATCTATCGCGGCAAGGGTCCCGTGCTGACCGCCATTGCGGTGGAGCCGGGCGAAAAGCCGCAGGATGAAGTCGTAATGTTCTCTTAAACAAGTTTGAGGGAGGTTCTGCTATGAAAACCATTTTCCGTATCCTTGGCACGGCGGCTGCGGTCGCTGTTACCGGCGCTGCGATCTACGCGCTGGACAAGATCCTGAACCAGAAGGACCCGCTCCATGTGGAGGCGGTGGAGTTCCCCGAAGAGGCCGAGACCGACCCGGCGGAAGCGGAAAAGACTGCCGAGAGCTACGCCGAGGGCGAAGCTAAGGCAGAGACCGAGGCGGCTCCTGCACAGGAGAGCGCCCCGGAGCAGGCACCGGCAGAGCAGCCGGAGCAGATCCACATCCCCACGCCCCTGCCCGACTGGAGCGAGGAACGCCCCATCCATGAGGATGGCGCACCCAACCCCAACCCCGTGGAAGCAGGCCCTGCCGTTGCGCCCAAGGACGAGAACGGCAAGTTCGACCCCACCAGGATCGCAGAGTCTTCGGACTTTGCCAACTGGGAAGAACAGGGCTGCCAGGGCTAAATAACAA
>CAZUDU010000287.1:0-1784 GCA_964619455.1 uncultured Faecalibacterium sp. | reverse complement strand
ATGCAGGCTCACATCGACGAGCACATTCAGGACTGCGAAAAGGAAATGGATGACGATGCTGAGAGCATCATCACCAACCAGCGTTATGCTTACATCAACACGGTCGTGACCAAGGCGGTCAAGAAGAAGGACCGCAAGGAACACCAGACTGTCTCCGATAAGATCGACCAGATCGTGACCAACCGTGTGCTGGCTCTGCCCATCTTTGCACTGGTCATGTTCGTGATGTACTCGCTGTCCATG
Source organism: uncultured Faecalibacterium sp. (assembly GCA_964619455.1). Taxonomy (GTDB): domain Bacteria; phylum Bacillota; class Clostridia; order Oscillospirales; family Ruminococcaceae; genus Faecalibacterium. The sequence goes on along the minus strand of CAZUDU010000287.1, from coordinate 1,541 downwards.
GGTACCCCCATCGGTGACGGCGGCTGGTCCATCGGTACCTTTGCGACCGACTGGACGAACGATGTTCTGTTTGGCGAGATCGTTCCGGGTGCTGTGGGCGGTCTGCTGGAGACCCTCGGTGTGGCAGGCTGGCTGTACAGCCTGATCATGGACGGCATCGTGGCAGGCGTGGGCGCTGTGCTGGGCTTTGTGCCTCAGATGCTGGTCATGTTCTTCCTGCTGTCCATTCTGGAGGACATCGGCTATATGTCCCGTGTTGCCTTCATCATGGACCGTATCTTCCGCAAGTTTGGTCTGTCCGGCAAGAGCTTTATCCCGGTGCTGGTCGGTACCGGCTGCGGCGTGCCCGGCATCATGGCTTCCCGTACCATCGAGAACGAGCGTGACCGCCGCATGACCATCATGACCACCTGCTTCATCCCCTGCGGCGCAAAGCTGCCGATCATCGGTCTGATCGCAGGTGCTCTGTTCGGCGGTTCCGGCGTTGTGGCGACCTCCGCTTACTTCATCGGCATGGCTGCCATCATCCTGTCCGGCATCATCCTCAAGAAGACCAAGATGTTCGCAGGCGACCCGGCTCCCTTCGTCATGGAGCTGCCCGCCTACCACGTTCCCGCATGGGGCAACGTCTTCCGTGCGACCTGGGAGCGCGGCTGGTCCTTCATCAAGCGTGCCGGCAGCGTCATCCTGCTGTCCACCGTCATTCTGTGGTTCCTGCAGGGCTTCGGCTTTGTGGACGGCGTGTTTGGCATGGTGGAGGACAATAACGACTCCATTCTCGCCCTCATCGCAAACTACATCGCATGGATCTTTGCACCTCTGGGCTTTGGCAACTGGAAGGCAACGGTTGCAACGGTCACCGGTCTGATCGCCAAGGAGAACGTGGTTGGTACCTTCGGCGTGCTGTATGGCATGGAAGAGGTCGCGGAGAACGGCGACGAGATCTGGGCACTGATCGCACAGGATTACACCGCTCTGAGCGCTTACGCATTCATGGTATTCAACCTGCTGTGCGCACCCTGCTTTGCAGCGATGGGCGCGATCAAGCGTGAAATGAACAACGGCAAGTGGACTGCATTTGCCATCGGTTATATGTGTGTGCTGGCATACGGCGCTGCAATGGTCGTCTACCAGCTGGGCGGTCTGATCACCGGCGAGGTCGGCGTTAACCTGTTCACCATCGTGGCTGCTGCTCTGGTGGTGCTGCTGGTGTACCTGCTGGTGCGCCCCAACAAGTATGCAAACGATAATGAGGTCAAGATCGACCTGTCCAGGATCACGGCAAACAAGTGATCGGGCTGAAAGGAGTGCTGTTGTATGATGGAATTTCTCGCTGTGAATTTTAACCTGCCCACGATCATCGTGGCGGCGATCGTCTTTGGCGGGATCGGCTGGATCACATGGCGCTCCCACAAGCACGGCGGCGGGTGCAGCGGCTGTTCGGGCTGTTCCGGCAACTGCGGGAGCTGCGGCGGCTGCCACTGAACATAGACCCCAGGGTGCGGGCTGGAATTCGGCTCGCACCCTTTTTTGGATGAATG
>CAZUDU010000286.1:0-1787 GCA_964619455.1 uncultured Faecalibacterium sp. | reverse complement strand
TGGTCAGGCGCTCCTTGGCGACTGCCAGCATCAGCTTGATGCGGTTCTCCTGATTGACCTTGGTTGCGCTGGGGTCGTAATCGATGGGGGTGATGTTGGCGCTGGGGTACATGGCGCGGATCTTGTTGACCATGCCCTTGCCCACGATGTGGTTGGGCAGGCAGCCGAAGGGCTGTGCACAAACGATGTTGCCGTAGCCGCCCTGTACCAGCTCGATCATCTCGGCAGTCAGCAGCCAGCCCTCGCCCATCTTGGCACCCAGAGAGATGATGCCCTCCGGCTTTTCGACCAGCTCTTTGAAGGGGCCGGGTGCATAGAAGCCGGCATCTGTGATCGCCTTGAGCATTGCGCACTCCACGCTGTCCAGCCAGTTGAGGAGCTGATCGATGACCAGCTTGACCGGCTTCTTGCCGCCGTACAGAACGTGATCCTCGCCCATGTTGAAGGCGCAATACTGGACAAAGCCCATCAGACCGGGGAAGTTGACCTCGCAATCCTGACTTTCGAGGAACTTTTGCAGGTCGTTATTGCCCAGCGGGCTGTACTTGACGTAGATCTCGCCCACAACGCCCACCTTGACCTTAGGGGTGCGGGTGACGGGGATGGCCGCAAACTCCTTCGCAATGAGAGGGAAGGTGTGCTTCATCTCCTTGGCTGTGTAGCCCTTGCCGGCGAGCAGAACGCGGCCCAGACGGCTGACCCACAGATCGACCATCTTATCCGCAGCGCCCTTCTCGTTCTCATACGGGGCGACCTGATTGCGCAGTGCGCAGAGCATATCGCCGTAGAAGATGCATGCCAGTGCACGGCGTGCCAGCGGCAGGGTCATCTGGAAGCCGCTGTCCTTTTCCAGGCCGGAGAAGTTCAGGCTGGCGACCGGGATCTGCGGGTAACCCGCCTTGACCAATGCCTTGCGCAGCAGGTGGATGTAGTTGGAAGCACGGCATCCGCCGCCGGTCTGGGTGATGAGCAGCGCCGTGTGATCCAGATCATACTTGCCGCTGTTCAATGCGTCCAGAAACTGGCCGATGACCAGCAGAGCAGGGTAGCAGGTGTCGTTGTGGACGTACTTCAGGCCCAGCTGTGCCACAGTGCTGCCGCAGTTGCCCAGGATCTCGCACTTGTAGCCGTCGTACTGCAGGGCATACTCGATCAGACGAAACTGGGTGATCGCCATGTTGGGGATGAGGATGGTATGGGTCTTCTTCATCTCCGGGGTAAATTTGGGATAATTGTATTCCATAAGGTCCTCCTATGGATCAGACGTTTGCCGGTTCTTTGCGATCCTCGTCGCGCTCGTCCAGAGCTGCGAACAGGCTGCGCAGACGGATGTTCACCGCACCGAGGTTGGTGATCTCGTCGATCTTGAGCTGGGTGTACAGCTTACCGCCCTCCTGCAGGATCTCGCGGGTCTCATCGGTGGTCACAGCGTCCACGCCGCAGCCAAAGGAGACCAGCTGCACCAGATCCATATCCTTCTGGGTGGTGCAGTACTTTGCCGCAGCATACAGGCGGCTGTGGTAGGTCCACTGGTTCAGCACGCTGGTGGGGAACTTCTCCACCCGGTTGGAGATGCTGTCCTCGGTCACAACAGCGGCACCGTGGCGGGTGATCAGCCGGTCGATACCGTGGTTGGTCTCCGGGTCAACGTGGTAGGGTCTGCCCGCCAGCACGATGATGCGCTTGCCCTGACGGCGTGCCTCATCGATGATCTCGCTGCCCTTGACCCGCACGCGGGACAGGTAGGACTCGTGCTCGGCGTAGGCGGCATCGGCTGCGGCCTGCAC
>CAZUDU010000285.1:0-1797 GCA_964619455.1 uncultured Faecalibacterium sp. | reverse complement strand
AGATCAGCAGCTTGCCGGGAGAAAAGCGCATCACCTGACGGCAAAGCTCGCTGCCGATGCTGCCGCCGCCGCCCGTGACCAGCACCGTTTTGCCGGTCAGATAACCGGAGATGCTGTTCATATCCAGTGTGACCTCCTCACGGGAGAGGAAGTCGGCGGTATTCAGCTCACGGAACGCCCCCTGCTGCGGTGCATTGGCTCCCACCTGCTGGGGGTCGCTCAGCACCTGCACCACACAGTGGGTACTCACGCACAGATCCATCACATGGTTCATCCGGCTGCCATGCAGCGTGGGGATGGCAATGATGATGGTGTGGATATTATAGCGGGTGCAGATCTCCGGGATATCCTCCAGTGTTCCCTTGACCGGAACGCCGTGGATGGTTTGGTTGCGCTTGGCGGGGTCATCGTCCACCGCCACCACAGCATGCCCATAGACCTTGTTCGTTTTGCAGACATTGATCGCCCACGCACCCGCTTCGCCTGCGCCCACGATCAGCACCGGGCGGTTGGGGTCTTTGGCGGGCACGCCCCGCAAACGTTCCCCGAGCGGGTGGTTCAGGAACAGCCGCCATGCCAGCCGGCTTCCGCCCACCAGCAAAAAGATAAAGACTGCCGCCATCATGTTGGCAGAATTGAACAGCACCCCATGGATGCAAAACCGGTTGATCAGAAACACTGCCACAGTCGGCACGCCGATCATGCAGGCAAGGCGGATAAGATCCCGCTCGCCCGCGTATTTCCACAGCACCGAGTACAGCCCGCCAGTAAGGAAGCAGAGCAGGTACAGCGCCACGATCCAGGGCAGATGCCGGTACAGGATCGCACTGTTGTGCAGCCACCAGCCCGCCTCCGATGCGCCGTCCGCGCGCAGCAGCAGTGCAAAGTAAAAGCTGAATGATATGATCGCTGAATCCAGCAATACAAGCACCGCACGCCGTTCCAGCAGCGGCAGGATGCTTTTATTTTGTTTTTTCACGAAATTTGTTCCTCTTTTTTCGGCATCGATCTATGCCGTTCTTTTAGTCCGGAGCCTCTGCCACGATCCAAAGGCAGAATGCCCCTGTTGTTGTATTATACTCAATTCTCGCTGCTCTGTCCAGAATATTCCCATATCCTTCTGATTTTCATGTGGTTTCCTCTGGTTTGCGCGGCATCCGGCAGGCCGCCCGCAGTTCTTCGCCCAGCCCCAGCGGCAGCGCTGCCGCTACGAATACCAGTACTGTCCCCATCCCGCCCAGCAAAAATGCCAGCCACTGCCCCGCCGCTGCGGTCAGATGCGCTTCCAGCATGGCGCGCAGCGCCTCCCCTGCCCCGGCCGCCGCAAGCGCTGCCGCGAGCGGTGCACCGACCCAGCGCCGGAACGCGTGCTTTGTCCCGCTGAAAAACAGCAGATGCCCGGTATTCGCCACACAGGTATACAGACTGGACAGCAGGATCACCGCCAGAAAGCCTTTCATCCCGAACCGCGGCAGCAGCAAAACGACCCCCGCGATCCGAAGGATCGAGTCCCACACGCTGTACCGGAAGGATGCCTTCTGCTCCCCGACTCCTTTCATCGCGCCATCCACCATGCTTTCCAGATACATCAGCGGCATGGCAGGTGCAAGGGTGCGCAGATAGAATCCCGCTTCGGCGCTGCCATAGAGCAGCCGGGCTGCCGCCGCGCCCCAGACCCAGAACAACGCCCCGATCAGCGCCGAAAAAAAGCCGGTCAAGCGCAGCATCCTGTCCAGCAGTGCCCGCAGCCGCCCGGTCTGCCCCAGAACGTGAGCCTGTGTGATCTCCGGCATCAGC
>CAZUDU010000284.1:0-1803 GCA_964619455.1 uncultured Faecalibacterium sp. | reverse complement strand
CAATGACACGGGGATTTTCAGTCCCCTGCTCTACCAACTGAGCTACAGAGGCAAAACAAGCGACCCGGATCGGGCTCGAACCGACGACCCCCAGCGTGACAGGCTGGTGCTCTAACCAACTGAGCTACCGGGCCACATGGTGGAAGTTAACGGGCTCGAACCGCTGACCCTCTGCTTGTAAGGCAGATGCTCTCCCAGCTGAGCTAAACTTCCACATAATGGAGCGGCCGACGAGGCTCGAACTCGCTACCTCCACCTTGGCAAGGTGGCGCTCTACCAGATGAGCTACGGCCGCATATCCATTGTGGCTGCCGGGCTTGTCTCCCGGCGACTTGATTATTATACCCCGGCCGCCCTGTTTTGTCAACACCAAATTTCAATTTTTTTCAAGTTTTTTCAAAAAGCATGGTAATGCGTCAGAAGTCGTTTTCTTCTCCAAGGGTTCTCCCCTGTTTTTGTTCATCTTCCACAAAATAGACACGAATAAAATTTAATTGCTTTCTCTGTATGGAACTATTATAATAGTACTGTCAACTTGCTGCGGGAATCAAGCGTCTGCGCCAGTGTCAAAATGGTCAGGCGTATTTTCTTGCGCAAGGCTAGGAATTGCCAATAAAAAGGAGCAAACACGATGTATAAGATCACTGAAAAAGTCGCGCTGAACCCCACCGTGACAAAGCTGGTCATTGAAGCCCCGCTGATCGCCAAAAAGGCAAAGCCGGGTCAGTTTATCATTGTGCGTCCGTTCGAGGACAGCGAGCGCATCCCCCTGACGGTCGCCGGTTATGACCGTGAGGCTGGCACTGTGGACATCATTTTCCAAATCGTAGGCGGCACTACGATGGAGCTGAACAGCCTGAACGCGGGCGACTGCGTCCATGACTTCGTCGGCCCGCTGGGCCGTGCTACCGAGACCGAAGGCCTGAAGAAGGTCTGCGTGGTCGGCGGCGGCGTGGGCTGCGCCATCGCACTGCCCATTGCCCGCGAGTTGCACGAGCAGGGCTGCGAGGTGCACAGCGTCATCGGCTTCCGCAACAAGGATCTGCTGATCCTGGAGGACGAGTTTGCCGCTTGCAGCGATGAGCTGCGCATCATGACCGATGACGGCAGCTACGGCACCAAGGGTGTTGTTACTGCTGCTCTGGACGAGCTGGTGGCTGCCGGCAACCAGTACGATCTGGTCATCACCATTGGTCCGCTGATCATGATGAAGTTCGTGGTCAAGACCTGCCAGAAGCACGGGCTGAAGAGCATCGTTTCCATGAACCCGATCATGATCGACGGTACCGGCATGTGCGGCGGCTGCCGCCTGACCGTTGGCGGCGAGACCAAGTTCGCCTGCGTGGACGGCCCCGACTTTGACGGCGATCTGGTCGATTTCGACGAGGCAATGGCACGCAGCACCATGTACCGTCCGTTTGAGGCACATGCGCGTGAAGCGACCTGCAATCTGCTCAATCAGGAGGTAAAATAAGATGGCATTCAATATGGACCCGAAAAAGTGCCCCATGCCTACCCAGGACCCCAATGTTCGCAACAAGAACTTTGAAGAGGTCGCACTGGGCTATACCGCTGAGATGGCGATCAACGAGGCAAAGCGCTGCATCAACTGCAAAAACAAGCCCTGCCAGACCGGCTGCCCGGTCGGTATCGATATCCCGGAATTCATCGGCCATGTGGCCGAGGGCGACTTTGAAGCCGCTTATCAGGTCATCAACCGTTCCTCTTCCCTGCCTGCTGTCTGCGGCCGTGTCTGCCCGCAGGAGAGCCAGTGCGAGGGCAAGTGCACCCGCGGCATCAAGA
>CAZUDU010000283.1:0-1806 GCA_964619455.1 uncultured Faecalibacterium sp. | reverse complement strand
TGGAACAGGATGTGACCATCTACTACCTTGCCCAGACCGGGCAGGAGGATACCATCATCAAAAAGCTGCTGGATCACTATGCGGCAGAAAGCAGTCATCTGCACTGGGAGCAGAAGGATCCGGCGATCTACCCGACCTTTGCGGCGCAGTACGGCGCGCAGGCGGCTTCTGCCGGGAGTCTGATCGTGGTCTGCGGGGAGCAGAGCGTGGTGCTGGATGCCGCAGAGCTGTATGAGTACGATTACTCCAACTACTATACGACCGGCTCCTACGGTGTGACCTTTGGCGGCGAGAGCAAGATCAGTGCGGCGATCTACCGGCTGACCGGCGGCGGGCAGAGCCATGCCTATTACACGACCAACCACGGTGAATTTGCGCCCACAGCCTCGCTGGAGGAAGCACTGGATGCGCAAAACATCGCTTTGCAGCCGCTCGATCTGCTGACCAGTACCATCCCGGAGGACTGTGATCTGCTCGTGCTCTTGACCCCGGCAGAAGATCTGTCGGGCGAGGGGAGCCTTGTGGACGAAGCGGCGATGCTTGAGGACTATCTCCAACAGGGCGGCGCACTTCTGGTCACCACGGATGCCTACTATGACACGCCTGTGCTGGATGCACTTCTGGCGGAGTTCGGTTTGTCGCGGCAGCAAGGTCTTGTGGTGGAAGGAGATGCGGATCACGCACTGTATGGCTACCCGTTCTACCTTCTGCCGGACTATGCATATCCCGAAGAGACTTCTGCGCTGGACGGCGTGAACCGCTCCACCCATGTGCTCTTGCAGATGGCGCAGGGCATTGCTGTGACACAAACGGAGGATATTCTGGCAGAACCGCTGCTGGAGACCTCTGCGGATGCGTACAGCAAGGTCGCTGGTTATGGGATGACCACCGCAGATTATGAGGAAGGCGACACCGAGGGACCCTTTGCGCTGGCCGTCTGGGCGCACAACGAAGCCAACGGTGCGCAGATCATCTGGATCGGCTGCGGCAATCTGGACAGTGAGCAGCTCTATCAGCAGATCCCCGGCAACCTGACTTTTTTGCAAAGCTGCGCGGCAACGCTGGCAGGGCAGAACAGCGGTATCCTGATCGAGACCAAAGCGCTGGAAGCAGCGCCCATCACAGTGGCAGCTTCGGCTGCGACTGCACTGGGGCTGGTCTTTTTGCTGGTGCTGCCTGCGGCAGTGCTCATCCTTGGCGTGGTCGTGGTGCTGCTGCGCCGCCGCAAGTAAGGGGGCAGAGGGATGAAGGCGAAAGAACGGACTCTGCTCCTGCTGGTTTTGGCGGCGGTCATCCTTTGTGCGGTGCTTTTCTGGCTCACCAAAACGGAAGACGCGCAGGATGCAGGATCGCCGCTTTGCGCTCTGGCACAAGAAGATGCAGACCAGCTCCGGTTAAAGTATCAGGGCGAGACCCTGACGCTGCTGCGGGGCGAAGATGGCTGGACGCTGCTGGAAGATCCGGCGTATCATCTGGATGGCACCGCTTGTGATGAGATGCTCACGACTTTTCTGGAGCTGGCGGCGAACCGCCGGTTTGCTCCGCAGGAAGGCGAGGACTACGGTTTGGAACAGCCGCAGCTGGCCGTGACGCTCACCGCCGCCGGGCAGAGCGAAAGCTTTACCTTTGGCGCGGAGAATCCGGTCACCGGCGAAGTGTATCTGAGCCGGGCAGGGGAGAGCGAACTTTATACCGTGCCTTATAATAAGGTGTCTGTCTTTCAGAAAACAAAGGCGGAGCTGTTTGGCGCCTTTGCTCCGGCGCAGGTGACGGCTTCGGAGCTGGAGCGGATCTGCTATACCTTGC
>CAZUDU010000282.1:0-1821 GCA_964619455.1 uncultured Faecalibacterium sp. | reverse complement strand
CCATCCGCAAGGGCACCAAGGCTCCGCAGGCGGCAGGCAAGATCCACAGCGACTTTGAGCGCGGCTTCATCCGTGCAAGCGTCATCGGCTACGGCGATCTGGAAGCTCACAACTTCGACTACTCTGCCGTCAAGGCAAAGGGCCTGCAGCGCACCGAGGGCAAGGAGTATATCGTCAAGGACGGCGATATCATCGAGTTCCTGTTCAACGTATAAGGAGTTATTATGATTTTTGGTATTATGGGCGCAATGCCCGATGAAGTCGATCAGCTCTGTGCAAAGCTGGAAAACGTGACCGTGGAGCCTTACGGCGGGGTAGACTACCACAAAGGCACCCTTGCAGGCAAGCAGGTCGTGGTCTGCTGTGCCGGCATGGGCAAGGCAAACGCCGCCGCCACCACGCAGGTGCTGATCACCAAGTTCGGCGCAGAGAAGATCATCTTCTCCGGTATTGCAGGCAACATGACCAGCAAGATCGGCATCGGTGATGTGGTCATCGGCAAGACGGTGCTCTACCACGATGCCCAGCTGGATATGATCTGCCAGAACCCGCCCTTCCTGAAGGAGTACACCGGTGATGCCGAGCTGATCGCCGCCGCCGAAGCCGCCTGCGCCAAGGCCGGGGTCAAGGCTCTGGTGGGCAAGATCGCTACCGGCGACCTGTTCGTGGGCGACAGCACCATGAAGGCCGAGATCGAAGCCAAGTGCGCCCCTGACTGTGTGGAAATGGAAGGCGCCGCCGTGAGCCAGATCGCCGCCAAGAACGGCGTGCCCTGCGTCATCCTGCGCGCCATGAGCGACAACGCAGACGAAGCCGGTCACGAAGTGCTGGTGGTCAAGAAGTTCAGCATCAGCGAGTACGTTGCCACCGCCACCCAGATCGTTTTCACGATGGTGGAAGGTCTGTAAGTCGTGATATAAAAACAAAAAAGCCAACCCGCAAGGGTTGGCTTTTTTTGTTTACAGGAACTGTTCCAGACGGATGCGGTTGTCCTCTTCAAACTCCATCAGGCGCTGGGCAAGGCGCTTTGAGCCGGGCGCGGCGTTGGGGTAGTCCTTTTGCGCCTTGATGCAGTCCACCACGCCCATGCCGCTGCCCTGCGTGAGCATCTCGGCAAGGTTGCGGGTGGATTTATCGGTCAGGGTCTTCATGCTGATGCCCATTTTGGTGTTGATCTTTGCCATCGCGCTCTGCCCCTGCGCCGTGCCGCCGCAGGCTTCGATGGCGGTGTGCGCCTCCTGATTGAGCTGGTGGTACACATTGCGCTGGCGCAGCAGCTCTGCCTTGAACTGGGTGTCCTGCGTCATGGGCACGATCTGCTCCAGCGTATTCTTGCCCATCTCAGTGTTCTGCACCACGGCCTCCAGCAGATTGAGATTATCGTTTTTCTGGTTTTCCATACAAAAATCCCCCTTTTGCGCTAGTGTACGCAAAAAAGGGGAGATTATGCAAAAAGTGCTCCCTCGCATGAGGGAGCACTTTTTCGTTTTGGATAAAATCAGTCCGTTTCCTTCTGTGCACGCAGGCGCTCGTCACAGCGGGCGTACAGCGTGTTCCAGTCGGTGCAGTCCGGCTCATCCAGACCTGCGGCGGCAAGGCTGAGCGTATAGCTCACGCGGCGCATCATGCCGGCAGTGGTGATGCACTCATGCGGCATCTGTGCGTAGAGCTGCCGCATCTGCTGCTCCAGCTGTGCGCCGGTCACATCGGCACAGCACACAGCAAAGATGCTGCCGGTCAGGCGGCAGACCACCCGCTCGGCAGGGGTGTCGAAGTGCTTTTTCCACTGGTTCGCCACAAAGCAGATCAGCTGATCCATCA
>CAZUDU010000281.1:0-1823 GCA_964619455.1 uncultured Faecalibacterium sp. | reverse complement strand
AGCGCATCCGGGCGGTGGACTCGGAGGTGGTGATCCTCTTCATCACCAACATGGCGCAGTACGCCATCAAGGGCTATTCGGTAGGGGCACTGGATTATGTGCTCAAGCCGGTGCCGTATTTTGCCTTTTCGCAGCAGCTGCAAAAGGTGGAAGCACAATTGCGCCGCAAACAGCGGCATTATCTGGCGGTGGCAGTGGACGGCGGGCTGCGCCGGCTGGATACGGCACAGCTCTATTACGCCGAGAGCGAGGGACACCGGGTACACTATTATACCGAAGAAGGGGACTTCTCGGCGGCGGGCACTCTCAAAACGCTGGAGGAAAAGCTGCCGGAGCAGCAGTTCGTGCGCTGCAACAGCGGGTATCTGGTCAATCTGGCACAGGTACGCGGGGTGCAGCAGAACACCGTTCAGGTCGGACCGTATGAGCTGCAGATCAGCCGCCCCAAGCGTAAGGCATTTCTGGCGGCGCTGACCGATCACATCGGAGGTGACGGCGCATGATGGCACTGCCGAATATCCCGCGCCTGTACACGGCGCTTGCTGAGTGGCTGGCGGTCATGCTGTATGCACAGAGCAGACCAAGACGATTCGGGGAAGGGATCACGCGGCTGTCCAGTGTGGCATTGGCAGCCGGGCTGGGCGTTTTTCTGGAGAAGACAGGTTCGGTGCCGATCGCGTGGTGGATCCCCTGTATGCTGGCGGCGGTGCTGATGCAGTTTTTGTATCTGTGGTTCATGCGGGACAACAACTGGCTGGAAGCCGCTTACGATACGGCCCGCACCTTTATTCTGGCAGAGTTTGCGGCGAGCATCGAGTGGCAGCTGCATTGCTGGTTGTTTGCCCAGCGCAGCGGAGCCGATCCGCTGGCGCTGGCGCTGCTGGCAGTGGTCTACACGGCGATCTACGGGCTGATGTTCTGGATGGAGCGCAGCCGCCCGCGTCCGATGGGGCATCTGGACATCAGCAATACCGCAGCGCTGGTGGCGGTGGTCATGGCGGTGACCGTGTTTGCGGTCAGCAACCTGTACTTCCTCAACAATGAAGCCACTATGAGCATCTTTTACATCCGAACACTGGTGGATCTGTGCGGCTTGCTGATCCTGACCATCCAGCACGAGCAGCTGCGGGAGAACGCTCTCCACCGGGAGCTGGAAGCGATCGACAACGTCCTGCACCGCCAGTACGAGCAGTACAAGCGCAGTAAGGAGAACATCAAGTTCATCAACAAGCGTTACCACGAACTGAAAGTCCAGATTGCGAATATCCGCGCTGAACGCGACCATGTCAAGCAGGAGGCTGCACTGGAGCAGATGGAAAACGGCATCCTGCAATATGAGGCAGAGAACAAGACCGGAAACCCGGTGCTGGACACCCTGCTCACCGCAAAGAGCATGGACTGCAAGGAAAAGAACATCCAGATGACCAGCGTGGCAGATGGCAGTCAGGTGGGATTTTTGTCCACGCGGGAGCTGTGCAGCATCGTGGGTACTGCGCTGGACAATGCCATCGAGAGCTGCGCCGCCGAGCCGGATGTAGAAAAACGGCTCATCCGCACAGCAGTCTACACCCAGAACGGCTTTTTGATGTTCCGGGTGGAAAATTACTGCGCCGAGCCAGTGGAACTGGATGCCGAAGGGCTGCCGGTCAAAAATGCGCGCGGCGGCTATGGACTCAAGAGCCTGCGTGCGGCGGCGCAGCAGCGCAGCGGCTCTATGACCTTGCACTGGGCAAACCATTGGTTTACCCTGCGGGTGCTCATCCCCCTGCCGGAGAAGCCGGGCAAAGCATGATCCGAAGACGAGGGTGACCTCGTCTTTTTTG
>CAZUDU010000280.1:0-1830 GCA_964619455.1 uncultured Faecalibacterium sp. | reverse complement strand
GCACGTTCTCGAACCGGTACATGTGGTTATACACCACATCCATCACGACACCGATGCCCGCCTTATGCAGCGCCGCGATCATCGCCTTGCATTCCCGGATGCGTACCTCGCCGTGCGAAGGATCGGTGGAATAGCTGCCCTCTGGCACGTTGAAGTTTGTGGGGTCGTACCCCCAGTTGTACTGGCGCATCAACGGGCGACCCTCGTCCACACTGCCAAAGTCAAAAATGGGCATCAGCTGGACATATTTGACCCCCAGTCGCCTGAGGTAGGCAAGGCAGGTGGGGTGGATGCCGTCCCCGTACAGGGTCGTTCCCTCCTGCGTGAAGGCGAGGAACTTACCCCTCCACTCCGGCTTGACCCCGCTGGAAAGATCCTGCGAGAAATCCCGCACGCTGATCTCCCACACGCTGCGCTGTGCCGCCGGGATCACCGGGCGCACATCCTCTGCCCAGCCGTCCGGGTCGGTGCGGGCAAGATCCACGATCATGCTGCGCTCACCGTTGATGCCCGCCGCACGCGCATACGGATCACCGGTCACATGGGCAGCGCCGTCCACCGTGACGGTAAAGGTATAGTACTGTCCATGGCGGTCGCCGGGCAGATAAACGCACCATGCACCCTGCACGCTGCGCACAAGGGGGTGCCGCTCCAGCGGCTCACCGCCGCGCCCGTTCTCATAAAGGGTCACCTCGACCGCATCAGCAGTCGGTGCCCAGATCCGCAGGTGGGTGCCGGAGGGGTGATATTCCTGCCCCAAAAGACCGGAGTAGGTATTCTGCTGCGCAAAGCTCTCGCTTTCAAACAGGCGTTTGCGCGCCGCAGGAGAGATCTGGTTTGTCATCTTACTCGTTCCTTTCAGAGAATATCCAACAAGGATAGTGTAAACAACCTGCATCCATTTTTCAAGAGGAAAATTGCCTGCCGTATGGAAATCGTTTTTTGCAAAAAGAGACTTCAGCATCCTCGCCCTCTCCGTCATTGCTTGCGAAATGCCACCTCTCCCAAAGGGAGAGGCAAGCGGCTTTCGGTCCACACTTCTTGGCTCTCCCTTCGGGAGGGCTGGCGAGGAAGGAAATGACGAGCCTGAGCGAGCGAGCTTGTTTGCGAAATTGACTTTTGTGCCCTTGCAAATCCCTCCACCGTGCACTATACTGAAAGAAAAAACGCATGGAGGGCAGCAGCATGGCATATACCGACGATTGGGAATCGCTGATGAACGGTGTGTTCGGCTCCGGCGGCAAGCTAAAATTCGGCACCCCGCAGCCGGAAAAAGGCGCATCGGCCCCGAAAAGCACCCTGAACGACCTGAACGCAGCGCTTCTGGAACAGCAAAAGCAGCTGGATGAGCTGCTCAAAAAACAGAACGCCCAGCTCCGGGCAGAGGACACCTCTGCAGAACAGGCACTGGAACACAGCCGCCAGATGCTGCGGGACATGGAGCACGACGGGCTGCTGGCAAAAGGCACCGCAGACCTTCCCGCCGAGCATCTGGGCAGCTTTGAAGGGCTTGCCGCTGAGGTCAAAAAGACCGTCTGCGGGCAGGATGCCTTTGTGGACAGCGTGGTGCGTGCAATGCGCCGCCCCTTTGTTCTGGGGGTGGAAGCCCCGGCAGCCCGCAACGTGATCCTTTTGTGCGGCGGTGCGGGCACCGGGCGGCATTTTGCGCTGGAGGAAACTGCCCGCATCATGGCGGCACGGGGGCTGCTGCAAAGCGACAAAACAGCGGTGATGGATCTGGTGCTTTACCCGAACGCCGGGGCAGAAAAGCTCTTTTTGCAGGATCTGTACGCCGCCCTGCACGCCCCCGGTGCAGCGCTGCATACAGAT
>CAZUDU010000279.1:0-1843 GCA_964619455.1 uncultured Faecalibacterium sp. | reverse complement strand
TTGAGGAAGGTCTCGGAGAACTCGCACGCTTCCACAACGATATCATCGCCCTTGCCGGCCTTGCCATAGCCGCCGATGAGGGGCAGCTTGCCGCCGATAACAGCAGAGGGATCACGCCCTGCCAGCTCCAGCGCGGTAGTGATCATGGCAGTGGTCGTGGTCTTGCCGTGGGTGCCGGAGACGCAGATGCTCTGCTTGTACAGGCGGCTGACATAGCCCAGCAGGACGCTGCGCTCGATGGTGGGGATGCCGTAAGAAGCAGCCGCAGCCAGCTCTACGTTATCCTTGGAGATGGCGGCGGAGTAAACGACCATATCGGAGCCTATCACGTTGTCAGCGCTGTGACCCAGCATGACCTTGACACCCATCTCGCGCTCAGCGCGCAGGATGCTGCCCTCCAGCACATCACTGCCGGAGATCTCGTAGCCCTTTGCGGCGAGGATCTGGATCAGCGGGTACATGCCGCTGCCGCCGCAGCCGATGAAATGCAGCTTTTTGACATTGTCCAGCAGGTGCTGGTTGTAGTCGGTGAACATGAACATAATAAGGCAACCTCCAAAAATACAACGGCTGCAAGGCAGACCGATTTCAAACAAAGTGCAAATGGATACATCTTATTATATAATTTTTGGCGGATAAAATAAACAGGTAAAATCGAATTTTCGAAAAGAACCATAAATCTTTTTTGCTTTTTGTGATATCTGTACAAGCTGTTTGCCATGCAAAACGGCATTCATAAAAGATTTACAGTTTGCGATGCGGGAGATACTTCACAAATTTGAACCTTCTGTGCTATAATGAGCCGAAGAAACTTTCACGAAAAGAGGAGACTTTTTTGAAGATCAAAATCACAGCCGACAGCACATGCGACCTGTCGGCAGAGCTGCTGGAGCAGTGGGACATCTCGCTGATGCCGATGCACATCCTCATGGGCGATGAAAGCTATCTGGATGGCGTGAACGTTCATGCGGCAGATGTGTTTGCACATGTGAATGCGGGCGGTGACCCGGCAAAATCTGCGGCGGCGAACCCGGTAGAGTACATCGATTTTTTCAATTCCTTCCTGACGGAGTACGATGCGGTGATCCACATCTCGGTCAGCGGCAAGCTCTCGTCCTGCTTCCAGAACGCGAGCATCGCGGCGGGCGAGGTGGAAAACGTCTATGTCGTGGACAGCGAGAACATCTGCACCGGACAGGGCTATCTGGTACTGCGTGCCGCCAAGTGGGCGGCGGACGGGCTGCCGCCCCGCAGCATCCAGATGCGTCTGCAAAGCCTTGCCAAGCGCGTGGAGCTGAGCTTTGTGCTGGACCGGCTGGACTTTATGGCAAAGAGCGGGCGCTGCTCCGGTGTGTTGGCGTTCGGTGCGAACCTGCTGGGCATCAAACCGGCGCTGGAGATCATCGACGGCGAGCTGAAGGTGGTCAAGAAGTACCGCGGTTCTCTGGCGGGCTGTGTGACCAAGTATGTCAACGACCGTCTGGGCGATCGGGATGATATCGATGAGGGACTGGTGTTCCTTTCTTCCTGCCAGCCGAAGCCCGGCTGCCGGGAAGCGATGATCGAGGGCCTGCAGCGGTACGGTAAGTTCCAGGAGGGCTATGAGACCGAGATCGGTACCACCATCGGCGGCTATTCTGGTCCCGGCACGATCGGCATCGTGTTTGCCCGCAAGGAAAAGTAAAAAGAAAAGCACGGAGGGCAGTTCCTATGGGAACTGCCCTCCGGTCATTATTTACACTTTTGCTTTCCGTGCAAGGATCTCGTCCAGAATGGCATCGGCGACCGCTGCCTTGCTCATCAGCGGAAGCTCGCGGGTGCCGTCCGGGGTGATGAAGGTGAC
>CAZUDU010000278.1:0-1854 GCA_964619455.1 uncultured Faecalibacterium sp. | reverse complement strand
TGTGGTCATGGTTGCCGTCCGCATAGAAGGTCTCCACGAACTGGCGCACCGTCTCTGCGTCCAGCTTGCCCGCGTGGTGCGGCAGGGTCAGCACCTTATGTCCGGTGTACTCGATCGCGCCCGCCTCATGCCCGGCAACATGCCCGGTGTGGGCGGCGATCACGCCCTCCCAGCGGCGCAGCATGGAAGCGATGACGATCGCGTTGGACTGGGTGCCGCCGGAGATGAAGAACACATCCGCCTCCGGGCAGCTGCAGGCCGCGCGGATCTTCTCCTTTGCGCTGGCACAATAGGGGTCCGTTCCGTAACCGGAGACTTTCTCCAGATTGGTCTCAAGGAGCTTATTCAGGATCGCAGGGTGGGCACCCTCACAGTAGTCGTTCTCAAAATACAGCATCATGTTTCTCCTTTGCAGCAGGGTAAAGATATCTTTATTCTACCCCTGCCGGCACTGGATGTCAAATCGCATCAGGATATGACGTGTTTCCCGCACCCCAGCATGGATTCGGCAAAGATTTTACTGTATCTTTAGCGGTGCTATGGTATACTCAAAGAACAGTATCGAATATCATTTCAGGAGGAAATGGATATGATCCGAATTCGTCTGCGCGACGCGCTGATCACCATAGCCGCCATGTTCGCCGCCTGTGCTGCGGTCATGGTGATCCAGTACATCACCGGCAGGATCGATGGCGTTGCCATGATGGTCTTTCTGCTGGCAGCCTTTATAACCTCCATGTACACAGAGGGGTATTTCTGGGGCATCGCCGCTTCACTCATCAGCGTGCTTGCGGTCAACTTCGCCTTTCTTTCCCCCTATTTTGCCTTCAACTTCACCCTGCCGGAAAACCTGTTTTCCGGCCTTACCATGATGGTCGTTTCCACCATGACCAGTACCCTGACCACCCGCATCAAAAAGCAGGAGCAGCTCCGCGCCGAGAGCGAGCGGGAAAAGATGCGCGCCAACCTTCTGCGCGCAGTCTCGCACGATCTGCGCACCCCGCTCACCTCCATTTGCGGTGCCTGCTCCACCGTGGTGGAAAACTATGACTCTCTGGACAAGGAGCAGACCCTGAAGCTGCTGCGCGAGACCTGCGCAGATGCCCAGTGGCTCACCCAGATGGTGGAGAATCTGCTGTCTGTCACCCGCATCGATAGTGAGAAGGTCACTGTGAAAAAGACCCCCACCGTGCTGGACGAGTTGATCGACACGGTCGTTCTCAAGTTCCGCAAGCGTCATCCCGGCATACCACTCCAGCTCGATCTGCCGGAGGAGATCGTCGTGATCCCGATGGACACCATGCTGATCAGTCAGGTCCTGACGAATCTGCTGGAGAATGCCGTTTTGCACGCAGAAGGGATGCACACCCTGACGCTGCGGGTCTTTACCTTCGGGCAGCGCGCCCTTTTTGAAGTGACCGATGACGGCTGCGGCATTCCCAAGGAGCAGCTCCGCACCCTGTTCTCCGGCACGAGCAGCACGACCCGCCCCGCCGACAGCGGCAAGCACGGCATGGGCATCGGACTTTCAGTCTGCGCATCCATCATCAAAGCGCACGGCGGCGAGATCCAGGCGGAGAGCCGCCCCGAACATGGCACGACCATCCGCTTTTGGCTGAAGAGTGAAACCATTGAACTGGAGGATACAGAAGATGAATAACAACAAATTCAAGGTGCTGATCGTTGAAGACGAGGCAAATATTTGCAGCTTTATCTGGACGCTGCTGGAGACCAACGGCTATCATGCCCTGATCGCCAGCACCTGCACGATGGGTGCGACCCTGTTCGCCTCCCATACACCGGATCTGGTCATTCTGGATCTGGGTCTGCCGGACAAGGACGGCACCGAGCTGA
>CAZUDU010000277.1:0-1856 GCA_964619455.1 uncultured Faecalibacterium sp. | reverse complement strand
ATACAACATTGCCCGCAAGCATCTGCTGCCCAAGCAGCTCAAAGCATGCGGTCTTACCGGCAAGGTCACTCTCTCGCAGAGTGCGCTGTACGGCATCATCGACGGCTACACCAAGGAAGCCGGTGTGCGTAATCTGGAGCGCACCATCACCAGCGTGCTGCGCAAGTGCGCCCGTAAGATCGCCGCAGGCGAGGTGGAGAGCGTTTCGGTCACCGGAGCGATGCTGGAAGAGCTGCTGGGGCCCCGCTTCGTCAAGCCGGACTTCCTCAACCGAACCAATGCGGTCGGCATTGCCAACGGTTTGGCATGGACGAGCGTGGGCGGCGAGACTCTGCCCATCGAAGTACAGGTGCTGGAAGGCGGCACCGGCAAGATCACGGTCACCGGTTCGCTGGGCGATGTGATGAAGGAGAGCGCACAACTGGCGGTCACCTATGTCCGTGTCCACGCTGCGGAGTACGGCATCGATCCCGAGCGGCTGAAAAAGTGCGACCTGCACATCCATGCACCGGAGGGCGCGGTGCCGAAGGACGGCCCGTCTGCGGGTGTTACCCTGACCACAGCGCTGGTGTCCTGCCTGTCCGGGGTGCCGGTGCGCGGCGATGTTGCCATGACCGGCGAGATCACCCTGCACGGCAACGTGCTGCCCATCGGCGGCCTGCGCGAAAAGAGCATGGCGGCATACCGCGAGGGTATGAAGACGGTCCTGATCCCCAAGGACAACGAACCGGATCTGTACGAGGTGGACGATGAGGTCAAGCAGCATCTGACCTTCCTGCCTATGACCAATCTCTCGCAGGTGCTGAAGGAAGCTCTGCTCCAGCCCAAGAAGGAGAAAGCCTCCGCTGGGCGCACCCGTACCAAAAAGGCTAAGACCGCGGAACCGGCGATCGTCCCGCCCGCTGCGGACAAACCGCAGTCCGGTGCTGTCTGCTGAACCAAACAGAAAGGAATGCTCCATGAATTTCAATAAAGCTGATTTCATTGCCAGCTACGGCATTTCCAGCCAGCTGCCGGAGAGCGACCGCCCGGAGCTGAGTTTTTCGGGTCGTTCCAACGTGGGCAAGTCCAGCCTGATCAACAAGCTGTGCAACCGCAAAAACCTCGCCCGTGTGTCCAGCACGCCGGGTAAGACGGCGACCATCAACTTTTACTCGGTGGATGACTGCTATTTTGTGGATCTGCCGGGCTACGGCTACGCCAAGGTCAGCAATGCGGACCGCGAGCGCTGGGACGAGCTGATCAACAGCTATTTTGAAGCGGATCGCCACCACACCCTGCTGGTACAGCTTCTGGACTGCCGCCACGCACCCAGTGCGGACGATTTGCAGATGCTGCGCTACCTGCACTACCATCAGATCGATTACGTTGTGGCACTGACCAAAGCCGACAAGCTCAAGAAGAGCCAGCTCAAATCGACGCTGGAGGAGTTTGAAAAGCTCTGCCTGCCGTATGGCTGCCAGAAAGTCGTGCTGACCAGCGGCGAGAACGGCTATGGCATCCCGGAGCTGCAGGCGGTTCTGAATGCCGCAGTTGCAGAAGATGCAGAGGACGCGGAGTAACAGCGATGGCATACAACGAGTTTGCGTATTTTTACGATGAGTTCAATGGCGAAGCGGACTACGATGCGCTCTTTGAACGCGTCCATGCAGAGCTGAAAGCGCATGGCATCGAGGACGGCATCGTGGCAGATCTGGGCTGCGGCACGGGGGAACTGACCCTGATGCTGACCCAGGCAGGCTATGATATGATGGGCATCGACCAATCGGAGGAGATGCTCTGTGTCGTGCGGGACAAGGCAGAACAGCTCGGGTTTTCCGGGCGGCTGTTGCTGCTGCGGCAGGATCTGCTGCAAT
>CAZUDU010000276.1:0-1857 GCA_964619455.1 uncultured Faecalibacterium sp. | reverse complement strand
AGTCGGAAGAACCGTCCATGCCAGCGGAGGTGAATGCACCGTCCACGCCCAGCTCATCCTTGCGAGCCTGAATGTCGTCTGCGACCTTCTTCAGATCGTCAAAGCTCTTGATGTCGTCCTGCGTGTAGCCTGCCTTCTCCAGCAGAGCCTTGTTGTAGATGATGCCGTAGGTCTCAACAACGTATGCGATGCCAGCCACAGCGCTGCCGTCCTTCAGTGCGAAGGAGTCGCTGGTCAGCTCGCCGTAGACCTGAGAACCGGACAGGTCATAGCAGTAATCCTTCCAGTTTGCCAGACCGACCGGGCCGTTGACCTGGAACAGGGTGGGAGCCTCGCTCTTTTCCATCTCGCTCATCAGGGTGGTCTCGTACTGACCGGAAGCTGCGGTCACGACGGTAACAGGCACGCCGGTCTCGTTGGTGTAAGCCTTGGCAAGGTTCTGCCACGCCTCATCCTGCTCGGGCTTGAAGTTCAGGTAGTAGACCTTGCCGGCAGCCTTGGTCGCAGTCGATGCAGCGGCAGAGGAAGTGGCGGTGGAAGCAGCGGTCGTGGTGCTGCTGGAACCGCCGCAGGCAGCCAGACCCAGAGCAGCAGCGGAAATGCCGGAGGCCTTCAGGAAATTACGACGAGTGATCATCTTCTTCATAATAAGTTCTCCTTCTCATTTGATGCAAAAGATATTCTGATCCGTCCACCGGACGGAAGAAAGACGGGATTAAAAAACGATCGCGCGGACGCTTTCGCCCGGCTGCAGCTCTGGCTGCAGGGTCACAGTCTGTGCGGGGGCACCATGTTCGATCTGCCGCACCAGAAGCTCGATGCTCTGCAAGGCGATCTGCTCGCTGGGCTGTACGATGGTGGTCATGACCGGGACACAGTAGCGGGACATCGTGATGCCGTCGAACCCTATGACCGAGACATCCTCCGGCACCCGGAACCCTGCACTGACCAGCGCACGGATCGCGCCAAAGGCGATCACATCGCTCATCGCGAACAATGCGGTGAACTCTGCACGCCGTGCCAGCAGGCTGTTCATGGCATGGTAGGCGGATTCAAAGTCGTAATTGGACAAGCCATAGAGCTTGTCATCGAACCGGATACCGGCGTCCTCCATTGCCTGCTGTGCGCCCTGACGGCGCATCATGCTGGGGTAGCTGGTCACCGGACCGCCCAGAACAGCAATGCGGCGGTGTCCCTGCTCGATCAGATGGGAGACAGCGGTGTAAGCCGCTGCACGGTCATCGACACCAACCATGGACAGATTGGGAAAATCCAATTCGTCCGAAACGAGAGTGGCCAGAACTGACGGGACGCTGATGTTGGCAAAACCTTTTTGAAAGTTTGCGACGCTGCCGCCCAGAAAAATGATGCCCTTGGGCTTGATCTCGCGCAGGATCTTCTCGGCAGCATCGATCTCATTGGCGTTCTCATCCAGGTAGGAGACGATGCCGTTGTAGCCGTAGAGGGTCGCAGCGCGCTGGAGCTGAACCAGAAAATCCGAAAAGAAGATGTTGCGTGTGCCTTTAACGACGAACACCAGACTGCGGGACTGCTGGATCTTGAGCTGGCGTGCATTGGTGTTGGGGACGAACCCTGCCTCCCGCATGACCTTGAGCACATGCTCCTTGGTTTCGGGACGAACGTCCGGACGATCATTGATCACACGGGAAATGGTGCTGACTGAGCACCCGCTGATCCGGGCAATATCCTTGATCGTCAGATTTGCCATGTCGAAGCACCTCGCTTTCCATCAATGTGTCGGGAACGTTGTCGGGAACGTTTTCAGTGGTTATAGTATGGCATGATTTGCGTGTAAATCGAAATGTTTTGTGGTTTTCGGTAATTTCCGGTAATACT
>CAZUDU010000275.1:0-1866 GCA_964619455.1 uncultured Faecalibacterium sp. | reverse complement strand
TCCAGAACGGTATAATAGCGGTAACCGGTCTGCTCGTTGACCTCCGGTTTCAGGATGCCGACCTTTTCATAATAGCGCAGCATATGGGTGGTAACGCCCAAAAGGGAAGCCATTCGCTGATCGTGTATTTCATAACCTTCGCGCCATGCCAATCTTTTAACGAAATGAATTATGCCTGTGAGGCCTCTGCCACGACCGGTTCGGCGGGCGGCGGGGTCAGCGTGGAATGCTCCAAGATGAAGCGGCGGGCATTCTCCCGCGCAAGGCGCTGGCGCACCTTGCGTGTGTCGTTAGCGGGGAAGCTGCGTTCCCCGTCCAGAGCTTCGTTCCAGTGTGCAAGTGCATCGCAGACGGCTTCCTCGGTGGGGAAAAGCCCCTCCTTTTCCGCAACGAGCAGCAAGCCCAGCCAGCTGCGCAGTTTACGGTCGGACTGCTCGTGCAGCCAGACGCGGAACTGCTCCACCGTCTGCCCGCGTACCGCGAGGAACTGGTCAAAGTTGATGCCGTTTGCCTGTAAGCTCAGGTTGAACTGCCGCTGTTCGGCAAAGTAGTTCCCGGCGGCAAGCTGGCGGGGCAGTGTGCCGGTAACCGCATCGCCCAACTGCCAGATCAGTTCCTGCTCTGCGCGCTGGCGTGCCTGTTCGCAGCGCGTCTGGTAAAGCTGCGCGGTCACCTGCCGGCGCAGCGCGGCTTTTCCGCTGGCATCGGCGGCGCGGTCTTCGTCGCCGTGGTTCCGGTTGATCTCCAGCTCAATGGTCAGCTCGCGGAGCGGGTGCGGCTGGATGGGCTGTACAAAGCCGGTGTAACGCCCCAGCTCCAGCGGCGGCAGTACATAGAACTGTGCCCCGGCACGGAAGCCCTCGGCGCGGTTGATGGCCAGCAGCTCAAAGTCCGGGTCGGTCACAGGGACAAGACCTTCTTCGTGCACGAGCTGTTCGTACAGCGGAGCAAAGCCTTCCAGAAGAGTGCGGTTGACTGCAGCAGTCAGAAGATCCTCTTCTTCCAGAGGTGTGTCAGAAGCAGCCTGCTCAGCGGCGATAGACTGTGCAAGCTCTTCGGCGCTGGCAGTCAGCACCAGCCGGCAGTCTCCCGGCTCTGCCATCCCAAAGTGTTCCAGTTTCATGGTTTCGGCTCCTTTTTTACAGCATCCCGAAGGTCAGTGCCAGCAGCGCCAGCCCGATGCAGAAATACAGGATCTCTGCGCCCAGCAGCGACCGGTCGCCCTCTACATACATCTTTTCCGGTGCGTCCGGGTCGTAGTGCAGGGTAACGGTACTGCCCACCGCAAAGCCCTTGCTCTTGGCAGGGCAGGGATAATTCAGCCGGTGCTTGCCGCCCGCGGTGGAAAACTCCAGCACATAAGCGATGCCGTCCCGGCTCTGGACAGTTCCGGCAACAACGGCTTCGACCGTGACGCCCTGCGTGCAGAGTCTGCGCCGGTTCAGGATGCTGCGCAGTGCCATAAAGAACATCAGCCCCGCGCCGAACAGAAAAATCAGTACATTGGTCATGGAGAATCTCCTTGTGTTGGTTTTGTGCAGAACGATCTGCACAAAAGTTATTGTACCACATTTCGCGCCTTTTTTCGCCCTTCTTTGCCTGTACGGAGTGCACCAAAATAAAAATAAAATTTTGTAGAAAAAAATTGAAAAAAGGTGTTGACATTTTCTTGGAACGTGATATAATTACTATCGTTCCGAGCGACACAGCAAAGAACGAAAACAAAATAAGCGGATATGGCGGAATTGGCAGACGCGTTAGATTCAGGTTCTAATCGGGGCAACTCGGTGGAGGTTCAAGTCCTCTTATCCGCACCAAAAGCTCAGCACGAAAGTGCTGAGTTTTTTGTTTTGTGCGGATAAGAGG
>CAZUDU010000274.1:0-1871 GCA_964619455.1 uncultured Faecalibacterium sp. | reverse complement strand
GGAGCAATATGCTGGGCGGCACCGAGCTGATCCGCCGTAAGCTGGGCAAGGATGCTTACGCAATGACCATCACTCTGCTGACCGACTCTCAGGGCAAGAAGATGGGCAAGACTGCGGGCAACGCTGTCTGGCTGGATCCCAACAAGACCAGTCCCTTCGAGTTCTACCAGTATTGGCGCAACGTGGGCGATGCCGATGTCATGAAGTGCATCCGTATGCTCACCTTCCTGCCGCTGGAGCAGATCGACGAGATGAGCACCTGGAAGGATCAGCGCCTGAACGAGGCAAAGGAGATCCTTGCTTACGAGCTGACCAGCATGGTCCACGGCAAGGAAGAGGCTGAGAAGGCTCAGAATGCTGCCCGTGCACTGTTCAGCGGTGCCGCAATGGATACCGAGCACATGCCCAGCACCCAGCTGACCGAGGCAGATCTGACCGATGGTTCCATCGGCATCCTGAATCTGATGGTCAAGGCCGGTCTGGCTTCTTCCAACGGCGAGGCTCGCCGTCTGGTCGTGCAGGGCGGCGTCCTCGTGGATGGTGAAAAGGTCGCGGCTCCCACTGTCAGCTTCACCGCTGAGCAGCTCACCAAGGGCATCGTGATCAAGAAGGGCAAGAAGATCTACCACAAGGTCACCCTGTAATGAGCGCTGCTGGCTGACAAAATCGAAAACAGGAAAGCCCGTGCGGTATCCAACGATACCGCACGGGCTTTTGGGTTATATTCCGGTATGAAGCTGCGGCGCAGAGACCACCGCAAGCAATTCCTGCCCGGAAACGGCTTTTCCTCCGCAGAGCAGGTGTACATCGCTGTAATCATCCGTATTGGTGACCACCACGGGCGTTGTCAGGGGATAGCCGGCTGCAGCAATGGCCTGCATCTCAAACCGGAGCAGGAGCTGCCCCGGTTCAACGGCATCGCCCATTTTTACTTGCGGCTCAAAGTATCTGCCGCCCAGTTCAATGGTATCCATCCCGACATGGATCAGAAGTTCTACACCGTTTTCTCCGGTAATACCGATCGCGTGGCCGGTCTCTGCCAGCTGGGTCACGACCCCGGCAAACGGCGCATAGACCTCACCGCTTGTTGGTTCGATCGCACACCCTTTGCCCAGTGCTTCGCTGGAAAAGATCGGGTCATCGATCCAGTTCAGTACACGCACCGTTCCGGAAAGCGGAGAAGCAATGAAAAACGTAGGAGCATCCGGCTTCTGGAACGGTGTTTTTTTTCGGCAGATCTGCGCCAGAACATCCCGAAGAGCTGCAAACGGGGGAATGCCTTTTCGGTCAAAGGCGGTGCCGCCAAGGGCGGCTGCATGAAAAAGGCCGTGATACATCCTCACAAGATCCTCCTGTGCGGACGTTCTTTATAGTTCGTATGCCTTTTTCAGTGCTTCGTAAGCGGCATCCTCATTTTCAGCACGGACCAGAAGAGAAATATCAAGGTCACTGGTCGTGATGAGCAGAACTTCAATGCCTGCGATCGCAAGTGCATTCAGTGCGCGTGCCGCCACACCGCAGCTTGTGACCATCTCTTCACCAAACAGGTTCAGCTTGGAGTAGCCGACACTGATCAGCGGGGACGCCTTGGCATCCTTATCCAGATTTGCAGCAGAGATCGCCTTCATCACGAGCGGCAGGTCGCTGCTGGAAGCAGTAAAGCTGAAATCGATGGTCGTGCCATGAGGTGCGCTCTGGCTGATCATGTCCACAACGACACCGTTATCTGCAAAAATCTGCAGATAACGAGCCAGTGTGCTGCCCTTGAAATCGACATCCTGCACACTGATCATCATAATGTTGGTTTCAATGTTGATCTTCGAGACTCCGTACATAAAAACACTCCATTCTGCCCATGTCCGGGCGCATCT
>CAZUDU010000273.1:0-1901 GCA_964619455.1 uncultured Faecalibacterium sp. | reverse complement strand
CGCTGGGGATGAGCGCCGGGCTGTAAAGCACCGCATAGTCACAGCGCAGCGGCAGACAGTCAGAATAAAGATCCGGGTAGCGGGTCATGACGTCTGCTTTCAGGGTGGCAGGGCTGTACGGGAACGCAGCATCGACCGTGTCAGCACAGACCGAGTTCCACATTTCCTGAGCAAAGGAGGCACAGTTGTACACGGCGGACCAGTGATCCGCGCGGGCAAGGTTCTGGTTCAGTACGGCAAGCTGTTCGGCGCTCAGTGAGGTCTGAAGCCCGATGCAGTTAGAATATTTGTAGTTGTTGTTCGTGTCCAGAAACCCTTCCAGCCCGTACCAGATGCCGGTGTGCTCTTCGGTGTTGCTGTAGGTTCCAAGGCTGATGGTCGTGCCGGGGGCAAGGGTCAGGCCGCCGGCGGTCTGCTCGGTGTCCGAGATGTTTTCCACCACAAGAAAAGCGTGACCGCTGATGTTGATGTTATGACCGTTGATGCTGATCAGATTGTCGTTCAGGTTTGCCTGCACATAGAGGTGCAGCAGTGCAACAGCGCCGTCCTCCGGTGTGCTGCCCGGAGTCTGGGCGGCCGAGCGCTGCGGTGCCTGAGCGCAGTAATAGGGGCCGCCGTAGTTGGTCAGCGCGATCCAGATGTTGTCGATCAGGTTGCGGGTGCTGTCAGAGTAGCCAAAACTGTCCTGAACGGCTTCAGCGTGGGGCAGACCGACTGCCTGTGCCGGGGCTGCCAGACCGCAGGACAGGCAGACCATCAGCGCAAACAGCGCGAGAAATGCACGGAATTGTTTTTTCATAAAGATCCCTCCTGAAAAAAGTCGTCTCTACAAGAATAGGAGCCTTTCCAGTGATTGTCAAGCTTTTTTGAACGGTTTGGCGCTGCTTTGTGTGCGGCGCACTTTACCCCTGCGGCGGATTGTGATAGAATAACCTTGAGCCATGCCCCCAGTGCAGGAAGCGGGGCGCGGCTCGATCCGTTTTGTATGATAAGAGTAATAAGAAGGGAAATGACCCATAAAAGGGGGAAAGAACAAATGCCAAAAGCAGCCCACAAGGTAGTGGTCATCGGGCACCGGAACCCGGATACGGACTCCATCTGCTCTGCCATTGCTTATGCGGAACTGAAAAACAAGACCAGCGATCTGGTGTGCGAGGCACGCAGAGCCGGGCGGATGAATCAGGAGACTGAGTTTGTCCTGAAAAAGTTTGGCGTCAAGCCGCCGCGCATGTGTACCGATGTCAACCCCAAGATCCGCGATGTGGATTACCGCGAGATGGAAGGCATCCCGGGCAGCACCAGCCTGCGCAAGACGTGGGAGCTGATGCGCGACCGCAAGATCGACACCATCCCGGTCACCAACGCGGAGAATGAGCTGGAAGGTCTGATCACGGTCAAGGACATTGCCACCGCAAACATGGACCTGTTCGACACCGGCATCCTTGCCAAGAGCCGCACCAGCTACAAAAACATTCTGGAAACGCTGGGCGGTACGATGGTCGTTGGCGACGAGAACGCCGTCTGCACCACCGGGCACATCCGCATCGGCACCGCGACGCCGGAGATGATGGAGAACACGGTGGAAAAGGGCGATATCGTCATCCTGACCAACCGCTACGAGAGCCAGCTTGCCGCCATCGAGAAGGAAGCTTCGCTCATGATCATCTGCAACGGCGCAAAGGTGGGGCGCACCATCCAGCACATTGCCGAGGAGACCGGCGTTGCCATCATGACCGCCCCCTGCGACACCTACGCCGCCGCAAAGCTCATCAGCCAGTGTGCGCCCATCTCCTATTATATGACAAGGGATGACATCATGAAGTTCACCCTTGTCACCCCGGTGGCAGATGTCACCCGCGTCATGGCAAAGGTGCGCCACCGCTATTTCCCCGTTCTGGACG
>CAZUDU010000272.1:0-1910 GCA_964619455.1 uncultured Faecalibacterium sp. | reverse complement strand
GACCCGGTCGTGGAATACCGCATCGAAGGCTTTGATATGTTCGACCAGATGGTGGACTCCATCCGCGAGTCCAGCGTCAAGATGCTGCTGACCATCGAGCTGCGTCAGGGCGTTTCCGCCCCCAAGCGTGAGCAGGTGGCAAAGCCCACCGGCGAAGGCTTTGTGCCCGGCAACGGCGCACCCGGTGCAAAGGGCGCACCCAAGGGTCAGCCCGTGCGGGTGATCAAGATCGGCCGCAACGATCCCTGCCCCTGCGGCAGCGGTTTGAAGTGGAAAAAGTGCACCTGTGCACAGTACCACCCCGAAAATGCCGGTACGGAAGAATAAGTTTTGTTTGAACTGGCAACGACCTCGCCCTCTCAAGTCACCTGCGGTGACAGCTCCCCCAAAGGGGGGAGCCAAGAAGTGTATCGGCAAGCATCATCTCTTTACCCTTGCCTCTCCCCTTGGGAGAGGTGGCATTGCGTAAGCAATGACGGAGAGGGCGAGGATGCTGACCTGAGAAGGTAGGCTTTCCATTTCTATCAAAAGGGAGTTGATGTTGTGATGATCACACCGGAAAAGTTGTTGCAGGCAGCCAAGGAGCTTCAGCCCCAGCTGCAAGAGTGGCGGCGCACGCTGCACCGCCATCCGGAGGTCGGCTTTGATCTGCCACAGACCAAAGCCCTCGTCAAAAAAGCCCTCACTGAGATGGGCTATGCCCCGCAGGACTGCGGACGCTGCGGCGTCATTGCACTGGCGGGCGGCAAGCGCCCCGGCAAGTGCATCCTGCTGCGCGGCGATATGGACGCGCTGCCGCTGGACGAGCAGTCCGGCGAGGAGTTTGCTTCTGAGATCCCCGGCAAGATGCACGGCTGCGGGCATGATATGCACACCGCCATGATGCTGGGTGCAGCAAAGCTGCTCAAAGACCACGAGGACGAGATCGAGGGCACCGTCAAGCTGGAGTTCCAGCCTGCGGAGGAGATCTTCCAGGGCTCACTGGATATGATCCGCAGCGGTCTGCTGGAAGCTCCCGCTGTGGATGCTGCGGTCATGTTCCATGTCCTTGCCGGAATGCCCATCCCCGCCGGGATGGTTCTGGTGCCCGGCGGCGGCATCACAATGGCAAGCTGTGAGCAGTACCACATCACAGTGCACGGCAAGGGCGGGCACGGCTCGATGCCCAACGTCTGCATCGACCCCATCACCGCAGCGGCGCACATCCACATCGCCCTGCAGGAGATCAACAGCCGTGAGCTGGACCCCAACAAGTTCGGCGTGTTCACGACCGGTCGGTTTGAAGCAGGCAAAGCCTCCAACGTCATCCCGGACAGCGCCCAGATGTGGGGCACCATCCGCACCACCGACCCCGAAGGTGCGGTGAGCGAGCAGATCCACCAGCGTATGACCGAGATCGTGCAGGGGGTCGCCGCGGCTTACCGCTGCACCGCCGAGGTGGAATTCAGTGATCACTGCCCCTGCATGGTGGTCAACGAGCCGCTCGCCAAGGACGCACTGACCTATATGACCGAGCTGCTGGGGCGCGGTGCGATAGACATGACCCCCATGACCGGCGGCAAACCCGGCGGCGGCAGCGAGGATTTCGCCTTTGTCAGCCACGAGGTGCCCACCGTGAGTATGTTCCTTGCTGCGGGCAATGCCAAGGAAGGCTACGAGTTCAGCCAGCATCACCCCAAGGTACGCTTTGACGACAGCGTTCTGTTCAGCGGCAGCGCCGCCTATGTCTATATGGCACTGCGCTGGCTGGAAGAGCACAAATAAAAAACACCACACAGCAAAACGGACCCTCTCAGAAAAACTGAGAGAGTCCGTTTTTTATTGTTTATCTTCAGAGGATCACGCTTGCCGTTCTGCTCTTGCCTCTCCCTTTGGGAGAGGTGTCTGCGCCAGCAGACGGAGAGGGCGAG
>CAZUDU010000271.1:0-1919 GCA_964619455.1 uncultured Faecalibacterium sp. | reverse complement strand
CAGGAGCGGGTACTGGTCACGACCCTGACCAAGAAGATGGCAGAGGATCTGACCGATTTCCTCACCGAGCATGGCATCAAGGTCAAGTATATGCACCACGAGGTGGATACCTTTGAGCGGATGGAGATCATCAAGGATCTGCGTCTGGGCAGCATCGATGTTGTGGTGGGCATCAACCTTCTGCGCGAAGGTCTGGATCTGCCGGAGGTGAGCCTTGTTGCGATCCTGGATGCAGATAAGGAAGGTTTCCTGCGCAGCGAGACCAGCCTGATCCAGACCATCGGCCGCGCCGCACGCAACGCGGAGGGTCTGGTCATCATGTACGCGGACGAGGTCACCGACAGCATGGAGCGTGCCATCACCGAGACCGAGCGCCGCCGCGCCATCCAGATGCAGTACAATGCGGAACATGACATCGTGCCCAAGACCATCGTGAAAGCGATCCGGGATTCCATTGAGATCAGCGATAAGGCGGAAAATGCCAAGCTGAATACCCGCCGCATGGGCAAGCTGGAGCGGGATGCCGCCATTGAACGGCTGACCCGTGAGATGAAGGAAGCCGCTAAGCTGCTGGAATTTGAGCACGCAGCCTTCCTGCGGGATCAGATCGACCGCCTGCGCCGGGGCGAAAACCCCACCGTGGACTCGGCTGCCGAGACCGAGCGCAAGCAGAATCACGCACAGACACAACGAAAAGGGAGAAAATACCTTGGCAAACGATAAGATCGTCATCAAAGGCGCGCGGGAGCACAACCTGAAGAATATCAGCCTGACCCTCCCGCGGGAAAAACTCATCGTCATGACCGGACTTTCCGGTTCGGGCAAATCGAGTCTGGCGTTCGATACCATCTATGCGGATGGTCAGCGCCGCTATGTGGAGAGCCTTTCCAGCTATGCCCGGATGTTCCTGGGCAGGATGGACAAACCCGACGTGGACGAGATCACAGGCCTTTCGCCGGCCATTTCCATTGACCAGAAGACCACCAGCCACAATCCCCGTTCTACGGTGGGCACGGTGACCGAGATCTACGACTATCTGCGCTTGCTGTATGCCCGTGTGGGTGTGCCTCACTGCCCGGTGTGCGGGCGGGTCATCAGCCAGCAATCGGTGGATGA
Source organism: uncultured Faecalibacterium sp. (assembly GCA_964619455.1). Taxonomy (GTDB): domain Bacteria; phylum Bacillota; class Clostridia; order Oscillospirales; family Ruminococcaceae; genus Faecalibacterium. Next base: position 803 of record CAZUDU010000271.1, on the reverse strand, counting down.
GATGGTGGATGCTGTCCTCAAGCTGGAGGAAGGCACTAAGTTCCAGATCCTTGCTCCGGTGGTGCGCCAGCGCAAGGGTACCCAGCAGAAGGAGCTGGACGCTGCCCGCCGCGCAGGCTATGCGCGCGTCCGGGTCGACGGGAACCTCTATGATCTGGATGAAGAAATCACGCTGGAAAAGAACATCAAGCACACGGTGGAGATCGTGGTGGATCGCCTGGCGATGCGCAAGGGCATCCGCGGGCGGCTGGCAGACTCGCTGGAGACTGCACTTGCCCTCACCGGCGGCATCGCCGAGGTGGACGTGATCGGCGGCGAGTGCATGACCTTCAGCCAGAATTTTGCCTGCCCGGAGCACGGCGTTTCCATCGGGGAGCTGGCCCCGCGGCTGTTTTCCTTCAACAACCCGCAGGGCGCCTGTGACAAATGTACGGGTCTGGGCACCTTTATGCGGGTGGACGAGGACCGTATCCTGCCCAATCGCAATCTTTCCATCCGTCAGGGTGCGATCAAAGCCAGCGGCTGGTACTATGCCGAGGGCAGCGTCAGCGAGATGTACTACCTTGGTCTGGGTAAAAAATATGGATTTACACTGGACACGCCCATCAAGGAGATGAGCACCGAGGCGGTCAACGCGCTGCTGTACGGCACCAATGGCGAAAAGCTGGAGATGCACCGGACCAACGAATTTGGCAGCGGCGTGTATTATAACAGCTTTGAGGGCATCGTTGAAAATCTGGAGCGGCGCTTCCGGGAAACGAACAGCACATGGATGAAGGAAGAGATCAGCAGCTTTATGTCCG
>CAZUDU010000270.1:0-1922 GCA_964619455.1 uncultured Faecalibacterium sp. | reverse complement strand
CGTAGCGCCGCCTTCGGTATAGGTCATTTCTTCCTGAGACATGACGTTGTAATACGCGGGCATCATCAAGGTTTTTTCCATAAGTACAACTCCTTTACAAAGCAATCATTCCAAACAGCACCGGGTGATGCTGTTCCAAACCGAAGAAAGAGAATGGGTCACTTGATGAGAACAAGGACGACACTCAGCGGTGCCAGCCCGACCACCATTGCGGTAGAGACTGCATCACGCACAAAGTTGGAGGGGGAGACCGCCATATCAGCAACCAGATCATCGATCGCACGGCCGATCACGGTAAAAATGTTGCCGTCCTGATTGCCCTCGGTACGGACCCAGTCGCGTGCCTGACCAATGCCCCAGACATAGCTGGAAGCCAGAACGACAGTGCCCACTGCGGTGGCTGCCATGCTCAAAATACCCAGTGCGCCATCTGCGCCGCCAAAGGTGTAGGTCATCTCATCATCGGAAAGCGCCGCATAGCCTGCGGGCAGATTCAGTTTCTGATCCATGGTTCAACAGCTCCTTTTTCAAAGAGTATGATAAGCCGGGCGAAAGATGCAGCCGGCGGAAAGAGCACGGCTCTTAGTACCATCATTCTACAACATTGGTTGGTTTTTTTCAAGAGGGTTTGAGCAACTTGCTCAAAAACTGGAATTCCGCATGAAAATGTTGGAAAAACTTTGTGGAAATGAACTGCAATAATTGGAGCCTTTAACTCGTAATGCCCGCGCGGTACAGATAGGGGTCGCTCTTGAAGCTGTCAAAGCTGTACAGCACAAGGATCTGCTCGTAGGCATTGTCTGCAATGAGCGGATCCAGACCGTAGTTGTAGTTGCGGAAGTCCACCACATCGACCGCCGCATAGTTTGCGGTCAGGTAGGGCACAAAGCAGTTGGCGTAGCTGTCCTTGAGCACAAGGATCCTGCCTTCGCCCTCGCCCTCGATGCGGCTCAGGCCGTTATTGCCGTGCAGGAACATGGCATATTTGTCGTAGACCGCGAGCTTGTCGGTGTCGTACAGCCCGGTCACCTCGCCCTCGGCGGGCTGACCTGCCGCCTGTACCTTGTAGATGGTCAGGGCGTTGTCCAGCTCGTAGTAGGTCAGGGTGTCCGGCACAGCATTCCAGGTGCGCGCCTTGGAGTAGTGGGTGCCGTAGAAGCTCTCCACCGTCTGTGCGGTGTGAGCGGAACGGTCGAACGGCACAAGCCCCAGCGTCTCGCACAGCTGCTCATAGGCGTAGTAGGCACCAAGGGTCGTCCAGTGGTGGTCGGTGCGGTAGTAGAGGTACTCGCTCTTGTGTGCGGTCAGGGCGTCCCGTACGTCCACGAACTGCCCGCCCGCTGCCTGCACCGTCCGGCACAGCTCGTCCAGATAGGCGTCCTCGTCCAGCAAAGGCGCGTTGGCGGGGACCTTTTCCGGGTAGATGGCAGCGGCAGAGGGGGCAAGCAGCACGTTCACCTTGCCGGGGTAACGGGCGCACAGCGCCTGCAGTGCCTTGATGTTCTTGGGCAGGGTGCGCTCTTCGCTGGCAAGCAGCCCGAAGGTACGGGGATACATGGTGTCATCTTTGCCCAGCAGGATGCCGCCGCTCTGCTGCTTTTGCAGCAGGGTGGTCTCGATCACGCTTTGCAGGCTGATCCACTCATCCCGTGCAAAGACCTGATCCTTGACGTACCTGGTGTAGGCGGTAAAGTAGCTGTTCAGCCCCTTGGCAGTAAAGGAAGAAAGGGTGGGACGCTGAGACAGGGTGGTGTTCTCCATCTCGCTGTAAGCGCGGTCCGGGGTGAGCAGATCCAGCGCGAACAGCCCGATGAAGAACAGGCTGAAGACCAGCAGCACCGGGTATTTCAGCAGGGAAGCGGAATGTTTTGCGTGTTTTTCCATGATCGGTTCCCTCCCTTAAAAGTTGAAATACAAGAACG
>CAZUDU010000269.1:0-1925 GCA_964619455.1 uncultured Faecalibacterium sp. | reverse complement strand
CCATCAGCGCGCCCTTGATGCGGGGCAGCTTGCCGTTCTCGTCCAGCATATCTGCTTTGGAGGCCACGCCGATCAGGGTGCCCAGCGTATCGAACAGATCCACGAACAGGAAGGAGAACATAACGGTGAAGAAGTTCATCCAGCCGACATTGGCAAAATCGACCTTGAACACCTGACCAAAGGTGTTGCCCAGTGCGGAGAAGTCAAAGCTGATGAACTGGGTGGGGATGACCGAGTACATGCCGGCATCGGGGTTGGGGATGTAGATACCGGCCAGCTCGCAGACAATGCCCAGTGCCCAGGTGAGCAGGATGCCGTACAGGATGCCGCCCTTGACCTTCTTGACCAACAGGATGCCAGTGATCAGGACACCGATCAAAGCAAGGATGGCACCAACGCCCACGCTGGAGAAGGTGTCGCCCTTGAAGCTCTGGTAGGTGACGAGGGTGGAGTCACTGTTGACGATGAGGTTTGCATTTTGCAGACCAACGAAGGCAACGAACAGACCGATGCCGACGCTGACCGCGGATTTGAGGGTCATGGGGATGGCGTTGAAGATGGCTTCGCGAACATTGGTCAGAGAGAGCAGGATGAAGATGATGCCCTCCACAAACACAGCCATCAGTGCAAGCTGCCAGCTGTAACCCATCGAAAGAACAACGGTGTAGGCAAAGTAGGCGTTCAGACCCATGCCGGGAGCCAGAACGAAGGGGTAGTTCGCGAGCAGCGCCATTGCGGCGGTGCCGATAAAGGATGCCAGCGCCGTTGCGATCAGGACTGCCTTGGAGTCCATTCCGGTGGCGGACAGGATGTTGGGGTTGACCGCAAGGATGTATGCCATGGTCATGAAGGTGGTGATACCCGCCATGATCTCAGTCTTTGCATCGGTGTGATTCTCTTTCAGATGAAAGATTTTCTCAAGCATGAAGAACCTCCATAAATCAAAAAAAAGTTCTCCGCCGTCTCGGAAAACGGCGGAGCAAAAAGACACGACTATTCTAGCATGAAGGGTTTTGCGTTGTCCAGACGAAAACAGGCGAAATGTGAAAAAAATGTGAATGAGTATGACTTTTGGAAGAAGAACCCGGAGAACATAAACGGGAAATACGGAAAAGTACAGTGTGAGGTTTTTTGCGCTTTTTGGTCGGGAGAACTGAAAAGAAATGAAAAAACGATGGATTTTGGAAGGTTGGATTATACAACGCGGATAATGCAACGTGGAAGATACTTACTGTTCTCTGAAAAGGACGTACTGTTTGCAACGCTGGGGCGGTGGTATCCTGATATCACGCAAAGCAAAACAGAAAGGAGCGGATCGGACCAATGAGCCAACCGAGCAGGGCGAGACAGCCCAAGGGTCTGGCGAGCCTGCACCGTGCGACCGACACACTGAGCACCCTGCTGGCACAGCAGGTGAAGGCGCTGAACGACCAGCAGAAGGCAGCGGGCAAAAGCGGCGCGGCAGATCCCGGCATCATGAAGGGGCTGAAGGAGGCGACCGCGGTGCTGAAGGATCTTGCGTCGGTGTCAAAGACACTGAACGAACAGGGCGTGCAGACCGAAAATGCCCCGACCGGTGTGGTGCTCCTGCCCTGCGTGGAGGAAAAAACGGACGAAGGGGGAAACGGGGAATGCTGACCCGGGGCGTGATCTGGCGGCCTCAGCCGAGACAGATGGAGTTCATGCGCCGCCCGGAGCCGGAAGTATTGTACGGGGGAGCTGAGGCCCCGCGCAGCGGGGTTTCATACGGAGCCGCAGCGAGGAGGAGCGAATGCTTGTGCCGCCGAAGGCGGCGCCCCGCAAGGGGACTATTTGCTCTGACGAGAGCAGGCGGATGGAAGGAAAGGAGGAAAGGCGGGTGCAGATGCAAGGCGTGATCTGGCGGCCTCAGCCGAGACAGATGGAGTTCATGCGCCGCCCGGAGC
>CAZUDU010000268.1:0-1929 GCA_964619455.1 uncultured Faecalibacterium sp. | reverse complement strand
TCTGCGGCAGCTGCCAGCACAGGCACAGCGCAAAGGCGGCAAGCCCCGCTGCGCCCAGCGTTTTGCTGTTTTCCGTTCCAGGCAGATAGAGTGCGTGCAGCAGCGCCTCCAGAAACAGCACCGCCGCCATCTGCTGCCACACGGCTGCCGTAGGCTGCACCCGGTGCCAGCTGGAGCTGTTCTCCATAAAGCACATCAGCACATTCCAGTAGAACACCACCGTGCCGAACACCGCCGGGACAAGGCTCCTGGTCGGCGGCGCCCACGGCTTTTTGGTCAGCCAGCTCCGCCCAAGGCAGAACAGCCAGCCGCTGCACAGCAGCTGCAGCACCGCACGCACCAGCGCACTGATGCCCGCCGCAAACAGCAGCTGGGTCACACCGGCTGCCAGAAAGCAGACTGCCCCTGCAAATGCCAGCACCCCCGCCAGCGGGCGGCGGCAGCGCACAGAGTCACTCAACGCCGTGCTGCGGCGCCCGGCAAGCAGTGCCGCAAGGAGAACTGCCCCCAGTGCCGCATAGCGCCACCAGACCGAGCCGACCGCGCACAGCCCCGTGACCGGGTCGATGCCCCACAGCAGATCCGCACCATGACCGATGCCAATGATTCCAGACAGGATAAAAACGAACAAAATCAACAGATTCATCAACGTTCCTCAAGCGATTTGTATTTTTGGTGGACGCCCAGATACTTGTACGCCGGGCGAATGATACGGTTTGCGAACACGACCTCTTCCACGCGGTGCGCGCACCAGCCCGGCACACGGGCAATGGCAAACAGCGGCGTGTACAGATCCTCCGAGATGCCGAGCATGTGGTAGATCAGACCGCTGAACAGATCCACGTTGGCGCAGACCGGCTTCGTGCTGCCCTTCTCCTCCGCAAAGATGCCGGGAGCAAGGCGTTCGATGCTGCACAGCATGTTGTACTCTTCTTCAAAGCCTTTTTCGTATGCAAGGTGGCGCGCACGCTGCTTCAGGATGACCTCGCGGGGGTCGCTGACGGTATAGACCGCGTGACCCATGCCGTAGATCAGACCCGAGCCGTCGCCCGCCTGCTTGCGCAGGATGCGGCGCAGGTACTCGCGCACCTCATCGTCATCGGTCGGATCCTCCACGTGTTTCAGGATATCCTGCAGCTGGCGGTTGACCATCAGGTTCGCGCCGCCGTGCTTGGGGCCTTTCAGCGCACCGATGCCTGCCGCAATGGCCGAGTATGTATCTGTTCCCGAAGAGGAGAGCACACGGGTGGTAAAGGTGGAACAGTTGCCGCCGCCGTGGTCTGCATGAACGAGCAGACACATATCCAGCAGCTTTGCTTCCTCGTGGGTATAGCGCTGATCCGGGCGGTAGGTGCTCAGGATATGCTCCGCCGTGCTCTGACCCGGCCGCGGAAAATGGAAAAACATGCTCTGCTTATCATAGTAGCGGCGCTTCATCTGATACGCGTTGACCATCATGGTCGGCATGCTGGCGATCAGGTTGATGCTCTGGTTCAGGATATTCTCCAGACTCAGATCCTCAGCGTGCTCATCGTAGGAATACAGACCCAGCACGCAGCGCTGCATCTTGTTCATGATGTTGGGCGAGGGCGCGTTCATCGTGTCCATAAAGCCGTCCGGCAGGGCGCGGTGTTCCGCAAGGATCTCGCAGAACTCGTCCAGCTGATCCTTGGTCGGCAGACTGCCGAACAGCAGCAGCCAGATGACCTCTTCAAACACGAAGCGGTCGTTGCGGTACGCTTCTTCCACGATCTCGTTGATGTTGACGCCGCGATAGATCAGCTTGCCGGGGATCGGGATGATATGCCCTTCCTGATCCTTTTTGTAGCCGACAACGTCACAGACATTGGTCAGCCCTGCCAGAACACCGGTGCCATCCGGGTTGCGCAGACCACGCTTGACCCCCAGCCGCTCGCTGGTCTCCGGGTC
>CAZUDU010000267.1:0-1931 GCA_964619455.1 uncultured Faecalibacterium sp. | reverse complement strand
CTCAGCACGAAAGTGCTGAGTTTTTTGTTTTGTGCGGATAAGAGGACTTGAACAGAGCTGCGATGCGAAGCACCGTAAACAAAGCCACAGTGCGGCTGTCGTTTAGTGCGCGGTTGCCAAAGCTGGGGTACTGTCTACCCGGGATGCAGCCGTTCGGATTTGTATTCAGGATGTTTTTCAATGGAACGATAGATCAACGGATCCATGGTTTGCCCTCCTTGCTTTAAGCGCGTCTGATACGGGCGAGCAGTGCTGCCATTCTTCGCTTCGACCCGGAAACATTGCGGTGCTTCCTTTCTGGATTTGGATTATAGCACACTGTTTCTAAAAAGAAACCAGCACATCGGAAAAATCCCGGTACACAAATGTGTACCGGGATTTTTGTGCAGAAAGTTCTTTGAGCTCAGCGCTGCCCAGCGGCGGAGGATAGGTTAGTTGGCTGCATCGACCGCACGCACGGCGGTGCTGCCTGCGATCGCACCGGTGTAGGCGCTGGTCGCCATGCCGGTGCCGGAAGCCGGGTATGCGCGGTTGAACACGTTGCCGAACACCAGCTCACCGCATGCCAGCAGACCGTCGATCGGCTCACCTGCGCTGGTCAGGACACGGCAGTTCTCGTCCACATCCAGACCGGGGATCGAGCCGATGAACAGGGGCTTGATCACGATGCAGTAGTACGGGCCGTCTGCCAGTTCGTTTGCCTGTGCAGTCTGTGCCAGAGCAGCGGCATCGATGCCCTTTGCAGCCGCCAGCTCCTCCAGAGAATCATAGCGGAACGCCAGACCTGCTGCGACCGCCTTCTCCAGGCGTTCGGTAACTGTGGCAGTCGAATCAAAGATGCCGTAAGCACAGCTGCCGGTCTGATCCAGCAGAAGCTTGAGGGTATCGCCATAGAAGGCGCTTTCCATGCCAAAGATCTCGCCCTCGGCGTTCACGCACAGGCGGGGCAGCCAGACAAGGCTTCCCAGCTCGCCGTAGTAGCCGGTGTTCATGTTCAGACCATACAGACCCATCATGCCCTCGCCCACCAGAACGGTGTCCAGTTCCCGGGTCAGGGTGATGCCGTCGCCGTCCGAACCGGCACCGGTAAAGGGCATGACGTTCTCATAGCCCGGTGCCAGCTCTGCGATCATCTCACGGTTGCGGGTGAAGCCGCCGGTCGCAAGAATGACCTGCTTTGCGTTGATCTGGTAGGTGCTGTCAGCATTCTCCACGCGCACGCCGCTCACGGTGCCATCCGCATGGATCAGCTCGGTGACCTCGCTGTTCAGGCGGACCTCCACGCCCAGCTTTTCTGCAAGGGCTTCCACCGCATCAAACACACCGCTCTCGCCGGTCTCCCACTCGTATTCGCTGCCGTTTGCAGCCCACAGAACGGGCAGCTGGCTGTCGGGGTGGCCCAGGCTCCAGCCTTCCAGAGTGACCGGAAGGCCATTCTCGTAATAGTACTCGATGACATCCGCGGACTTGTTGTAGATGCTTTCCATCAGAGCGGTATCCAGATCCTCGGTCCCGCCGCGCTGCTTCATGAATTCGATGTACTCTTCCAGCGTGCTGTCCTGACCGATCTGCTGGTTCAGCTCAGAGTTTACCGCCCAGATGCCGCCGCCGCACACGCGGGAGGAACCGCCGGTGTAGGCTTCCTTTTCCAGCACGAGGACAGATGCCCCGCTGTTGCGAGCAGCTTCGATCGCAGCGCTCATGCCGGACATGCCGGCACCGACCACAACAATGTCGTAGCTCTGTGCTTCACCCTCGGTCTTGGAGACCGCCGCGATCTTTTTCTTGAAGTTTGCCAGATCGCCGCCTGCCTGCTCAATGGCGTTGGCAACGGCATTCTTGATGCCAAGGCTGGTCATGGTCGCGCCGGAGACGTTGTCCACCTGAACGCTCTGCTGCTCCACGATGCGTGCCGGGAGCACATCGATCGC
>CAZUDU010000266.1:0-1942 GCA_964619455.1 uncultured Faecalibacterium sp. | reverse complement strand
ACGAACCCCCTCCGGTGTACCGCAAGCGCCGGAGGGGGTTCGTTGTTGTTTTTATCGATCACAATGCGCGGAATTTTGCGGCAAAAACAGTCAATACGATCTTGGGGTTGACCTGTGAACCCAGCCGCTGGAGCGCTGCCTCTGCCAGGCGGAGGGTGCGCTGCGCGGTCTGCCCCTGCACCGGGGCGTGCGGGCTGCTGCGCAGCCCTGCCGCCGCCACAGCGCGCAGATCCGTCAGAAGAGCTGCCGCGCCCGGCTTATCCTTTTCATACGCCGCAAGCAGCACAGCCGCCGTGTAGCTGTCCTTTGCTGCTGCGGCCTTTGCCAGCGCCAGCGCCTTTTCGATCTGTTCCATCCGTGCCGGATCCTTCGCCGCCGACAGAACAGTGCCGATGTGACCATCGAACAGCTCACTGTACAGCGCTGCCGTCTTTGGTTCCACCCCATGGCCGGTACAGTACCGCACACACTCCTGCTGCGAGACCGGAGCGACCGCAAAACTGACACAGCGGCTGCGGATGGTAGGCAGCACGCTCGCCAGCGAATCCGCCGTGAGCAGAAAGAGCACCCCTTCCGGCGGCTCCTCCATGACTTTGAGCAGGGCATTGGCGGATTCTTCGTTCATCTTTTCCACATGATAGAGCAGCACCGCACGCCCTTCGGCCGAAAGGCTGGTGTTGAAGATCTCGCTGCGCATCGCCTTGACCTGACTGACGAGATACCGCCCGCCGGCACCCATGCCGCTGACCGAGATTGCCTCACGCACCACGCCGGTCTCCACACGGCCGCTGTCACGGTCACCGGGTTTGCCCACTGCGCGGCAGCATTCGCCCCGCAGCAGCGCTTCGGCAGGCGCTCCGCCTGCCGGATAAAGATAGTCCGCCGCGATGCAGCGCGCCGCAAAGCCCGTGCCAAGCCCCGCCTCGCCCACCAAAAGCACACTGTGGGTCAACCGGCGGGACGCAAGCATCTGCCGTACGCTCGTTTTCAGTTCTGCGTTGCCTTCGATCCGTTCCAGCATCATGGCAGGATACTCCTTTTAACGTCTGTTTTTCCGCTTCCACTGCTCCCGGCGCCACCATGCGCGCATGCGGCGCCATGCATGCGGTCCAAAAAAGACCCAGACGTTGAGCATACAGAGCAGATAATCCAGCTTGCCCATCGTCGTGCTGCCCAAAAAGCCCAGCACCCACAGCGCAGCGGAAAAGACGCCGATATACTTTGCCTTGACCGGCAGGATGTAGAACAGCAGAAGCTCCGCATCCGGATAGAGGCTCGCAAAGCCCAGCAGCAGGGAAAGGGACAGGCAGTAGGTGCCCGCCACACAGCCAAGCAGCAGGCTGGACAAAATCGGCCCGAGCATGCCCAGCAGAAAGTAAACGTTGAAGCGGAAGTCGCCCCACTGCTTTTCCAGTGCATTGCCAACGAACCATGTGAAGTACAGCCCCAACACCACGCTCAGGATGCTGCCGCCCGAAAAGGGGATGAACACAAAGCTGACGAGCCGCCAGATCTGCCCGGCCGCCACAAGGTCGCGGCTCAGTGCCAGATATGCCGTGATGTAGCGGTTGACGAACAGCTCCACCGCCAGCACGAGGATCTGCCCCGCCACAAGGATATTCGTGAGATTGGGGATCGCAAAGTGTCCGTATTTGCGTTCCAGCTTGTCCAGCCAGTTATTCATAGAAGTCTGCCTCCATCGACCTCCGGAAAAACTCCGGAGCTTTTCTGTTATTGTATCATGATTGGCGCAGTCATTCAAGAAATTCCACAAAGAGCGGGTCGACGGGGGAAAACTTGAAAAAACAAAGCCGCCAAGCGGGTTTTCAGCGCAAAAAACACAACAGAAAAGTGTGATCTCCGCCCCATTTTGCAAAATCTTTTCACTCTTTCCACCGGGTTTTCCACCGTTTTTGTGAAAAAGAAGCCCAGTTTCCCACAT
>CAZUDU010000265.1:0-1946 GCA_964619455.1 uncultured Faecalibacterium sp. | reverse complement strand
GGCGACGCTGTGATCATCACCCTGTCCCGCGTGGGCGGCGAGGGCTATGATCTGGAGTTCACCGCCTACAACTATCTGGCACTGAGCGCCGAAGAGGAGCAGATGCTGGCATGGGCATCCGAGATGAAGAAGGCGGGTACCATCAAGAGCATCATCGTTCTGATCAATACCTCCAACGCCCTTCAGGTCGATTTCCTGAAGAACAACCCCTATGATGTGGATGCCTGCCTGTGGATCGGCGGCGTTGGCATCAGCGGCACCAATGCCGTCACCGACATTCTGGCGGGCAAGGTCAACCCCTCCGGCAGTCTGGTGGATACCTACTGCTACGACAACTTCTCCTCCCCTGCCATGCAGAACTTTGTGCCGGTGACCTATGCAGGCGACACCAGCACCATCCCCTCCAGCGCCGATACCTACATGATCTATCAGGAAGGCATCTACGTTGGTTATAAGTACTATGAGACCCGCTACGAGGACTACGTCATGGGCACCGGCAACGCCGGCGATTATGCCTATCATGACGATGTGGCATACCCCTTCGGCTTTGGCCTGAGCTACACCCAGTTCACCTATTCCGATATGAACACCCGCTACAACGCTTCGACCGACCAGTATGAGGTCAAGGTGACTGTCACCAACACCGGCGATACGGCGGGCAAGGAGACAGTGCAGGTGTATGTGCAGTCTCCCTATACCGATTACGACAAGGCAAACGGCGTAGAAAAGGCTTCTGTGGCGCTCTGCGGCTTCGGCAAGACCCAGATCCTGGAGCCGGGCAAGAGCGAGACGCTGACCATTCTGGTGGACAAGCGCGATCTGGCTTCCTATGATACCTACGGCGCAGGCACCTACATTCTGGACGCGGGCGATTACTATCTGACTGCTGCCACCGATGCCCATGACGCGGTGAACAACATCCTTGCAGCCAAGGGCTATACCGCGCAGAACACCGCGGGGCGCATGGACGGCGCGGGCAACGCAGCGCTGACCTACCACTGGGCTGAAAAAACGCTGGACAGCAAGACCTATTCCACCTCGCTGAACGGCACCGAGATCAAAAATCAGCTCTCCAATGCGGACATCAACCTCTACGAGGGTACCGAGCAGACCATCACCTACCTGTCCCGTTCGGACTGGGAGGGCACCTGGCCTTCCGAGACGCTCGTGCTGGAGCTGACCGAGCAGCTTATCGCAGACCTGCAGGACATCCAGTATGACCCCGCCGACTACGAGACCATGCTGCTGCCCAAGATGGGCGCGAACAACGGCATGACCCTGTACAACATGATCGGCAAGGACTATGATGACCCCGATTGGGAAAAGCTGCTGGATCAGCTCACCTTTGATGAGATGGTCACCATGATCGGCGACTCCTTCCACTGGCGTATGCCGGTCGAGTCGGTACAGGCACCCGGCACCCGTGACGAGAACGGTCCGCAGGGTCTGACGGCTTCTCTGATCGGCTCGGATGCTTCCCAGATGGACGCGACCGCCTTTACCTCGGAGGACGTGATGGCTGCCACCTTCAACACCGAGCTGATGTATCAGGTGGGCAACATCATCGGCAACAACTGTCTGGCGGCGGATGTCGTCTGTCTGTACGGCCCTGGCGCCAATACTCACCGTACTCCCTACGGCGGGCGCAACTTTGAGTATTATGCAGAGGACGGTTTCCTCTCCGGCGAGATCGGCGGCGCAGAGGTGCAGGGCATTCAGGACAAGGGCGTGGATGTCGTGATGAAGCACTTTGCCCTGAACGACTGCGAACAGGATCGTCTGGGTCAGGCGGCATGGGTCGGCGAGCAGGCCGCCCGCGAGATCTACCTCAAGGCGTTCCAGAAGCCGCTGGAAGAAGCCGGCGGCAACGGCGTGATGACTGCTTACACCCGCTGGGGCACCATCTGGTCCGGCGGTCATAAGGGTCTGATGACCGGCATCATGCG
>CAZUDU010000264.1:0-1954 GCA_964619455.1 uncultured Faecalibacterium sp. | reverse complement strand
TGCTTTGCACCGCCTTCGCCCAAGTGTTCGTCTGTAATGCGGAAGTTCTGAGCGGGGATGTTGTCTGCGGTAAGTGCTTTTACGGCAGCATTTGCATCCGGGAAAAGCCGATCTTCGCCGTCAATGACGACCGAAGTGGGCAGCTCGTCCAGTTGTTCGTCAGTCATCGAAACTTCCCTCAAACGGGCGTTGCGTTCATCCAGAGAAAGCATTTGCTCAAAGCGTTCCCGATTCTCCGCTCGGAAAATCGGATACAGCAGGGTGGGGTCACGCAACTGCACTTCACGGCGGCTGACCTCGGTGATCTCAAAAGCGGTATCGTCCAGATAAACGGTATCGCCCACCTGATAGTTCCATTCGGGCAGGTCTTCGGGTCCTTCATGTGCCTGTGCAAGGGCAAGGCGCTCGGCTTTTTCCTTGTCGGTCAGATAGCGGTCGGATTGGATCATCAAATCAACGTACCGTTCGATCTGGTTCCAGTTGAGGTCGAACTTCTGGTGGTCGGGGTAGCGGTCGAAAAGGAACCCTTTGGCATCGTGGGTCACAAAACCATCTCTGCCGTCCAGATAGGTGTGGCTGTGCCCGCCGATGCCGTACTCTTTCGCCAGAGCTTTGGCACGGAGTTTGCGGTCGGGCTGGGTGCGGTACAGCTCCAGCACACGATTTTTGCCGCCAGCAAAACCAGTCCCGTGGCGCAGTTCGTGTTCGATCTCTGCCTGCGGCAAAACAAAAGCGGAGGGCGATTTTTCGCTCTCCGCTTGGTCGATGGATTCAATTTGCTGGGCTTCGGTGGGGATGCTGGCGTTGAAGAAACTCAGCTGTAAATCAGTTCCGTCAGAATCACTTCTTCCACCTGTGCTTTCAGGCTGTTCATGTGCTGTACCCACGCCATCTGATTCTGCTCCTTGTCCGGGGCGGGGTTCGCTTTCAGCAACTCGGTCATCGTCTCGCGCAGTCGGGTCTCGGCGCTGGTCTGCACCTCCAGCAGGTGCGGGTGCAGCGTCCCGCTCAGCAGCATCGTGTGGTACAGAACCGGACGATGCTCCTTCAGGTAAGTCCGGCGCATCCGTCCGTACTTGGTCAGCGGCTGCCGGGGCTGGCTGAGGGTCAGGTTCGGGAGCTGGTAATCCCCGACGTTCGAGTAGGTCAAGCTGTTGTTCATCATATTCGTTCTGGCTCCTTTCAAGATTTTTGCGGCGGGTGGTCGTTTTGACAGTGCGCTCGATCTTCCGCAGCACCTCCCGGCTGGCATCCGAGACGGCGGCACCGAGGGCATAGACGGTGGACGGCGTGGAGAAATCATAGACGGCGTGGAAGTCCTCCCGGTCGAACCAGCCTTCCGGTTCAAAGCCGCACCGTTCCAGCAGCAGGTAGGTGGCGCTGATGGTCATGGCGGATTTGAATTGAAGTTCGAGGTTGGCTTCATCATAATCTTCGAGCAGCGATCCGTCAACGATGCCGGCAAGGTCACGGCTGTTGTTGTCCCAGTAGGAGTCCGCCAGCTTGCCAGCGACCTCGGTGAGCTGCTGGGCAAAGTTTTCGCACTGGATGCCGTACTCCTGCAAGAGCATCTGCATCACGGGCTGGCGCAGGGAGTCATCGAGCTGCCACACTTCCGGGTCACGGGAATTGCGCCTTACCCCGGTGTCGGAAACATCAAAGACGTAGTGCAGACGGGGGACACTGCCGGACTCGTCCAGAAGGGCGATGCCCTTTGCACCACGCCGGACGTACCGCCCCATCCGGTTGTTCCAGATGTCGTAATCGGCGCAGGCCGTGGCATCCGGGCGCTGGGCGTAGATCATGAGTTGGTCGGCAAAGCTGTACTTGTACAGCCGGGAAGCCGTGGTCAAAAAATCCGTCCAGCTTTCCCAGTGCCGGGTGATGCCGCTGGCGGTCTGTGCGGCAAGGCGGAGATATTCGTCGATCTTTGGGTTCATGTGAGCCTCCTTTC
>CAZUDU010000263.1:0-1982 GCA_964619455.1 uncultured Faecalibacterium sp. | reverse complement strand
TGGCTTCTCCCTGTTAATATGCCTGTGGGAAAGGCATGGAAAGAAAGAGGGAATACCATGGCAAAATACTATTGTATCCTGTTTGATGCCGACAACACGCTGCTCAATTTTGATGCGGCGGAGAGCAAGGCGCTGGCAGAAACGCTGGTGAACTACGGCATCGAGCCGGACGCGGAAACGGTGCAGACTTACCGCACCATCAACGAGGAACTGTGGAGTCAGCTGGAAAAAGGGCAGATCCGCCGCGAAAAGCTGCTCAGCGAGCGCTTCACCCGCTTTTTGAAGGCGATCGATGCGGCTGGCAACGGCGCAGAGATGAACCGCTTTTATCTGGAACAGCTCTCGACCCATCCGGATCTGATGGGCAGCGAGGTGCTGGACGTGCTGCACGAGCTTTCGGAGGTGGCTACGCTGGCGATCGTCTCCAATGGCGTTGCCAAGGTGCAGAACCGCCGCGTGGAAGAGTCCGGTATCCTGAACTACATGGAAGATGTCTTTGTTTCCGAGAAGATGGACAGCGAAAAGCCGAACCGCAAGATCTTTGATGCGGCTCTGCGTGCGCTGGGGGTCGAGAACCGTGAGCATGTTCTGATGGTGGGCGACAGCCTGTCCAGTGACATTCAGGGCGGTGCGAATGCGGGGCTGGATACCTGCTGGTTTAACCCGAACCATGCCGAGAACCCCGGTAAGGTCATTCCGACTTACGAGATCGGGAACCTTACCGAGCTGTACTCCATCGTAATGGAGCCGGAAGAGCTGGAGAATGTGGGCTTGAAGAACCGCCGTCATCAGTGCTGAGTTGCCCTTTTGCCTTGGATTGGAAAAGAACGGATAGAGAATTATGCTGATTCATTTAGAAAAACTTGGAAAGAGCTTTGGTGAGAAGGTCGTTCTGCACGATGTGACCGCCAGTGTCGAGCGGGAAGACCGCATTGGCATCGTGGGTCAGAACGGTGCGGGCAAAACGACCCTGCTCAAGATCCTGACCGGAGAGCATCAGGATTACGATGGTGAGTTCAGTGTGACCCACGGTGTGACGCTGGGGTATCTGGAACAGAATGCAAAGCTCGATGCAACGCTGGATATTTACGGCGAGATGCGCTCCACCTTTGCGCATGTGCTGGATGCGATGGCGCAGATGCAGATCCTGGAGCGCCGCATGGCGGCAAGCCCAACGGATGCAGAGCTTCTGGCACAGCACGATGCACTCCAGAATGTCGTCAATGCGGCAGACGGCTATAATATGGATGTCAACATCAAAAAGGTGCTGTCCGGCATGGGTTTTGCACAGGATACATGGAGCAAGAACATTGCCGTGCTTTCCGGCGGTGAGCTGACACGGCTGCGTCTGGCAAAGCTTCTGCTGGAAAAGCCGGATGTTCTGATTCTGGACGAGCCTACCAACCACCTGGACTTTGCTACGATGGAGTGGCTCGAAAACTACCTCAAGGGCTATTCTGGTGCGGTGCTGGTCGTCAGCCATGACCGCTATTTCCTTGATAATATCTGCAACAAGATCTGGGAGGTCTCCTTCCAGACGATGAATACCTACAAGGGCAATTTCTCCGCCTACCTGCCGCAGAAGGAAGCCGCAGACGCACTGCGCCAGAAGCAGCACGATGCGGACGTTGCTCTTGCAGAAAAGTTGCAGGATTATGTGGACCGCAACCTTGTGCGTGCATCCACCACAAAAATGGCGCAGAGCCGCCGCAAACAGCTTGAAAAGCTGGAGATCACCGAAGCGCCCAAGGATGAGACCAACCAGCTCAAGTTCCGCTTTGAGTATGACGTTGAACCGTGGAACGAACTGGTCATCCTGAAAAACCTGATGATCCAGATCGGGGAGCGCACCCTGCTGGAGCCGTTCAACTACACGGTCTGCCGTGGCGAGCGGCTGATCATTGCCGGCCCCAACGGCGCGGGTAAGTCCACCATGATGCAGGTGCTGGACGGCAAGCGCCGTCCCTCCGGCGGCATGGTAC
>CAZUDU010000262.1:0-1989 GCA_964619455.1 uncultured Faecalibacterium sp. | reverse complement strand
GGTGCAGCAGCCATGTTGCCGCCCAGTGGGTGGGCGAAAGCTCAAACTTGGGCGGCTCTTCCTCAAAATCGACCGCAAGCGCGTACTTATTGCGCGCCGCAAAGGCATCGCCCTTGGGCGGGTAGATCATATTCGGCGGTGTGCCGGGGATGCTCTCCAGCTGTTCCTTGGTCTCAAGATCCGGCATGGAGGACAGCAGTGCCCATGTGTACGGGTGCGCCGGCTCGTAGAACACTTCATCTGCGGTGCCGTACTCCACGATCTTGCCCGCATACATCACAGCGACCTTGTCCGCAATGTTCGCCACAACGCCAAGGTCGTGGGTGATGAAGATCACGGTCAGGTCACGGCGGCGCTTGAGATCATTGATCAGCTCCAGGATCTGCGACTGGATGGTAACATCCAGTGCAGTGGTCGGCTCATCGCAGATCAGGATATCCGGGTTGGATGCCACCGCGATGGCAATGACGATACGCTGGCGCATACCGCCGGAAAACTCGAACGGATACTGCTCAAAGCGCTTGCGCGGCTCAGCAATGCCAACGTCCTCCATGATGCGGATGGCTTTATCATACGCATATTTCTTGGTGACCTCCGCGGTCATGGCGTCACTCTGCTTGCTCAGCCATTCCAGCATAACGGCAGGCGCTTCCGGTGCGGCATTCTCGCCGCCGGAGAGCAGTGCTTCGTAATACGAAATGATCTGATCCATCGCACGGCGCATGGTATCGCGGGTCAGGGGCAGATCGACCAGCAGCGGCGGGACGACCTTGCCGGAGTCTGCCTTGCGGGCAGCGAGCTTTTCGTGCCGGATCGCATCACGCTCAAAGCGGCGCTGCTCCTTCACGTTGCCGGTCACGCCGCGCAGATAGGTCTCGATGGCGTGCTCCATCGTGGAAGCAAAGGTACACACCGCCGCACTGCGGGTAATGGGCAGCGGATCGATGGATGCCGCCACCACCTCGCTCATCTTGCGAATGGCGGCACGGCAGGTCTTGCCGTCCAGCTCTTCCTGTGCAAACAGCTCCCGATATCCGCGCACGCATTCCAGTGCGGCGCGCTTGAGGGGCAGATATTTCTCCCAGTTGTGGGCAAGCGCCTTGCTGATATCCTCCCGCAGAGCATCCAGCACAAGCGCATCCGCTTCGGCGCGCAGAGCTGCATTCCACTCTTCGGCGTGCTCCGGGTCAAACTCCGGCGCAGCATGGCTCTGCTCCACCGCACACAGGGCGGTAAAGTCCGGCGCAGCGTGTGCGGTCGCCGCCATGAGCCGGGCCTCCAGCTCATCCAGACGTTCCGGCAGCGCATCTGCCAACGCAGCAGTCTCCTCGCTGACAAGGCAGGGGCATTTTGCCGCATTCACGCGTTCCTTGAGAAAACCCAGCTCCTCTTTGATGAGTTTTTCGTCCTGCTTGCGCAGGGCAGTGCGAAGCTGATTGCAGGAGAACACTGCCGAGTCTGCATATTCCCAAGCCGTATTATAGGCATTGCGGCGCTTGCTCGCAGCAGGCAGAAGCTCCTGCAGCAGCTTCATATCCGCATCAGCGCGGGACGTATCGATACCCGCTGCCTTCATCGCGGCATCGAGCAGCTTGCACTTGGCCGCAAACTCCTTTTTGCCGCGCTTCTGGGCGGCCTTGCCGTTGATGAGGGTCGCTTCGGTCATCTGCGGCCCGATCTTCATGATAGGATCAAGGCTCGAAAGCGGATCCTGATAGATCATAGAGATATGGCTGCCGCGCAGATCGTTGAATTCTTCCTCCGTGATCTTGAGCAGATCGCGGCCGTCATAGATGATCTCGCCGCCCTCCACGATGCTGTTGCCGGCCAGAATGCCGAGGATGGCCTTTGCCGTCACAGACTTACCGCTGCCGGACTCGCCCACGATGGCCAGTGTTTCGCCGCGGGCAAGGTCAAAGCTGATGTCTCGCACCGCCTTGACCGTACCGCTGTTGGTACGGAATGAGATGCGCAGATCGCGCACTTCCA
>CAZUDU010000261.1:0-1999 GCA_964619455.1 uncultured Faecalibacterium sp. | reverse complement strand
GAGATATTGCCCGACTGGTACAGGATACATACAGTTGGGAGCCGGATCGCCTGCCTGCTGAGCAGCGGAGCGATGCCATGCGGGAAGAGTACACGCATCAGCAGAAGGACAGGCGGAACCGTGCGGACAACTTTACCGTACTGAAACCGGAAGATCACTGGGAAATGCCTTGGCGCGACGTGCTGGACGACTGGATGAAGGAGATCAGAACTATCAGCGATGCAGGCGCACGTGCTGCCGTGCGGGATGGAGACCCCTCCATTGATGTTCTGGTCATGATGCGGGACAGCGCAGGAAATATCTGCTTTTTGCCAGAAGCAGGAGAAACAGCAGGGCGCTGCGTTGCGCTGGATCAGCCGCCGCAGCCGGAAGAAGCGCTGCAGATCGCACGCCAGAAGCTGCGCCTGCCCGGCTATTTCAGCAAAAGGTGGACTGTGAGCGAAACCATTGACACACTGGAAGCAACGACCCGGGAACTCTTTGCGGCATGGCAGCTTTCCCCGATGCTGAAAGGGGAGCTGATCCTGCTGCTGGATGAGCATCAGACAGCACATCTTGCCGGGCAGGTGCTGCATTACGATCGTGAAGCTGGATTGACCTACCGGAAGGAGGATGAGGATGGAAACGATGGAATTTGATCTGCTGCGGGAACCGTGGATCCGGGTGCGAACGCAGGACTATACGGTGCAGGAGGTCTCGCTGACCGATGCGCTGCTCCATGCGCATCAGTATGTGGATCTTGCAGGAGAAATGCCGACACAGGATGCCGCCATGCTGCGGCTGCTGCTGGCGGTGCTGCATACCGTATTTTCCCGCATGGATGTCAGCGGAGAGTCTGCACCGCTTGAGGATACGGATGATGCGCTGAAACGCTGGGGCGAGCTGTGGCAGCTGGAACACTTTCCGGAAAAACCGATCCGGAGCTATCTGGAACAGTGGAAAGACCGCTTCTGGCTGTTCCACCCGGAGCGCCCCTTCTGGCAGGTGCCGGAAGCGAAGATCGGCACAGAATATACGGCTTCCAAATTGAACGGGGAACTTTCGGAAAGCAGCAATAAGCTGCGGCTGTTTTCTGCCTACGCAGGGGACGGCAAGGCAGGATTGAGCTATGCACAGGCTGCCCGCTGGCTTCTGAGTGTGAACGGCTACGATGACACCTCGGCAAAGCCAAAAGGAAAGGGACTGCCGTCGGTGGGAGCCGGATGGCTGGGGAAACTGGGCTACATTCAGGTGCAGGGAAGAACCCTGTTTGAAACGCTGATGCTGAATCTGGTCTTTTTGAAGGACGGTGAAAATCTATGGGAAGAAGATCGTCCATGCTGGGAGCTGGATACACCCCGCAGCGCGGAGCGAACAATGATCGAGATGCCGGATAATCAGGCACAGCTGCTGACATTGCAATCCAGACGGCTTTTGCTCAGTCGGAACGGAAAAACCGTGACAGGCTTTACCCTTCTGGGCGGCGATTTCTTCCAAAGGGAAGGTGCGCTTGCAGAACAAATGACCGTCTGGCGGGATGCGGATCCTAAAAAGAGTCAAAAAACGGGTGTGCCGACCTTTGTGCCCAGCCGCCATGACCCTTCCAAACAGTTCTGGCGGGAATTTCCGGCTGTATTCTGTGACAAAAAAGATGACGGGCACAAACACAGCCCCGGAGTGGTTGAATGGGTCAAAGAGCTTCAGAAGAATGGCAAATATCCAAAAAGACTGGTCAGTTTCAAGATCTGCGGCATGAAATACGGCGATAAGGATTTCTTTGTGAACGACTCGTTCAGCGACAGTCTGACCTTCCATGCGGGATTGCTGGAAAGTCTGAAGAAAAAGTGGCGCAAAAGGATCGATGAGCAGATCGAAAAATGTGAGCAGGCGGCAAGGTGTATTGACCATTTGGCAAAGGATCTTGCAATTGCATCCGGAGATAAGAACGATGCCGGTTCGGAGGAAGCGCGTGCGCAGTTCTATTTCAGCATCGACCAGCCGTTCCGTCAGTGGCTGCGGG
>CAZUDU010000260.1:0-2015 GCA_964619455.1 uncultured Faecalibacterium sp. | reverse complement strand
TGTTCAGCTGCGCGTCCGCAAACATCTGGAGGTCAAAACAAACATTCTTCATTGCTTTTTTCCTTTCTCTTGTCCGGTCACAATTCGATCTGTGCGCCGTGCATCACACGGCGTTCCAGTGCTTCCCGCTGGGCGCGGGTCATCCGTGCCACGTCCGGGCGGACAGCAGCGGCGCTCCCTGTGCGGATTCCGTTTTCGGTCGGGCGTGCCGCCCGCTGCTGCATCCGCTCCACAACCCCCTGCTCCACCGTCTGTGCGGTACGGCGCAGGTTCTCGTCGTAGTGGGTCAGCCGGTAAGCATCCTGCATCCGCATGCCGGGCATCGCCATCAACCGGCGCATCTCCGGGTCCTTCAGTTCCGCTTTCAGCGAGAACTCCGGCTGGCTGCGGCGCAGCTCGGCTTCCTCTGCCGCCCAGCGTGCGTGCAGGCTCTGCACCGTCCGGCGTGCCGCCGCGCCAGGCGTTGGCATCACAGGCACTGCCTGCGGCGGGCACGGCACAGCCGGAGATCCCGGTTCGTTCTCCGGGGCGTCTGTCTCGTTCGCTGTTTCTGCCGTGCTTCCCGGCTGCTCTGTCGGGGCGGCCTGCGCTTTCAGGGTGCCTTCTGCCCTTGCCTGCTGTGCCTGTGCATGACTCAGTGCAGGCACGCTGGCGGCTCCCTCACCGCCTTCCGCAAACAGCTGCAGGTCCATCATGCTCTGTGTGCCGCGCTTGCTGATGTCCGCAAACCGCACATGGTCGGGGTAACGCTCGGCAAGCAGCACAAAGCCTGCTTTTGCCAGCTCCAGCGCACCGCGCACCCATTCTTCACAAGGAGCATCCGCACAGACCGCCACACGCGGCCCGTCCGGCTCATCCCATGCCTCGCTGTGGGCGTTTTCTTCCCCTGCCAGCAGGTAGATAAGCCCCTGCATCAGGCAGCTTGCTCCGGCACACACGATGTCCTGCCCGGCGGGCGCATAGCCTGCGTGCCCGGCCGCTTCCAGTCGGCAGCTCACACCGCCGGCGGTATCCATCTCGCTGTAACATACCTTGATCATCCTTCTTCACCTCCTTTGCTCAAATATTCATGGCGCGGGCGGCAGCCGCCACCGGCAGCTTGTCGGCAAGCCCTGCCAGCGTGGTTCCCGGCGCTTTCTGCGGCATTTCGTCTGCCGCCGGTCCCGCGGTGCTGCCCGGCTGCGCGCCCGTCTCTCCTTTGCCGCGCTGCGTTTCAAGGAGCGCCGCCATCTTCATCATCTGCCCCCGCATCTGTGCCAGCTTCTGCGCCAGAGTACCGTTCTGCTGCACCCGCTGGCGCACCTTCTCGATGCCTTCAAACTCCATCATGTCCAGCGCTGCAAGGGCTGCATCCGCATTGTTCGGCTCAAAAAAGCCGAGCCGATAGCATTCCTTCGCCGTCTCGTTCTGGGCAAGGCGGCTGAAGGTCGATTTCTTCGCGGCGCTGACCACGATATCAAAAACAGGTTCCCGGCTGCCCAGTTCCACCCCGCCGACTGCACCGCCGGGTGCACCGCGCAGCATCGCCGCCGAAAAGGGCAGAAACCGGTTCTCGCCGCCCGCACCCACGATGCGGAACACCCGTTGCTCGTCGTAGAACTGGCGCATCAGCTCGATAATGAGATAGCACTGCTTTGCAAAGGCGCGGTAGGCACTCTTGAGCATATCCCGGCTGAGCTTGCTGCCCGCCTCCTGCAAGGCGGCAATGGCACTTGCCGCCGTCACACCGCCGCTGGTTCCTCCCTGGGTCATGTCCCGGTTGCCGCTGATCTCCTTCAGCTCCTCGATGCGGCTGTTGCGGTAGCTCAGGCTGCTGCCCTGCAAGCCGGTCACCTGCATCGGACGGAAGGTATCCTCATTCAGCCTCCCCGCCACATGGATGATATCGCGGGACAGATCTGCCAGCTCCTCCTCGTTGACCCCCGCGGTATCGCTCAGAACATACCGCTGCCGCGCCGCCAGCAGAACATTCTCGTCCATCGCGTGGTTCATCTTGTCGATGGCGGTCTGGCAGT
>CAZUDU010000259.1:0-2054 GCA_964619455.1 uncultured Faecalibacterium sp. | reverse complement strand
TTGTCTGCCCGGACTGCGGTGCGCCCTATCACCGCACCTGTTACGACAAGCTGGGTCAGTGCATCCACGCCCCCGCACACAAAGCGGGCTACGAATGGAAATTCCCGTATCAGGACGCCGACCTTCGCATCTGCCCCGCCTGCGGCGAGCGCACCCTGCGCAGCGAAGAGCACTGCCGCTGCTGCGGCGCCGTTCTCCCGCCGGAGACCGCACCCCGCCCGGAGGAACGTTCCCGCAATGAGGACGAGCAGGATTTCGATTACGAGGACTTCTACCGTCAGTTCAACCAGACGATCGCTGATCCGTTGCACCGGAATCTCCGCGCCGCCTTTGGCAAGGACGAAATGATCGACGAGATCCCCAGTCAGGACTGGATGGACTATATCGGCTCGGCAGCACCGATCTATCTGAACGATTACAGCCGGATGCAGCTGCAGCGCACCAAGGTCTCGCTGAGCTTCTCTGCGCTGCTGTTCGGCCCGTTCTACTTCTTCTACCGCAAAGCGTGGAAGCCCGCGTTTGCCTTCCTTGCCGCCGAGCTGCTGATCTCGCTGCCCACCATCATCAACCTGATGCAGATCACCGGCAGCCCCCTTG
This sequence comes from uncultured Faecalibacterium sp., assembly GCA_964619455.1. Taxonomy (GTDB): domain Bacteria; phylum Bacillota; class Clostridia; order Oscillospirales; family Ruminococcaceae; genus Faecalibacterium. The sequence goes on along the minus strand of CAZUDU010000259.1, from coordinate 1,457 downwards.
CCCCCGCCATGAGCGAAGGCGCACTCATCATCCTGTCCCGCATCATGACCGCACTGAGCTTTCTGCTGATGCTGGGGCGCGGCTTGTACGGCAAGTGGCTGTACCGCAAGAGCGCCGCAAAACAGATCAAGCGCATCCGCAGCGAGTTCCCGGACGCTTCTCAGCGCCGCGCCGTTCTTGCAGCGCAGGGCGGTGTGAGCGTTGCTGCCGTGATCGGTTCGTTCGTCCTGCTGCTGGTCATCGGTGCGGCATCCACCATGCTGCTCGGCCCGGATCTGGATGCACTGCTGGCAGTTATTTCCTATTAAGAAAAAAGCTCAGACATCAAAACGATACACCTCTGTTACGCTGGATCCTTCTGATCCAAGCACGATCCAAAGGAGCCCATCATGAAAAAAGTCACTAAAGCTGTCATCCCCGCCGCCGGTCTTGGCACCCGTGTGCTGCCTGCAACCAAGGCAATGCCCAAGGGGATGCTGCCCATCGTAGATAAGCCCGCCATTCAGTATCTGGTCGAAGAAGCCGTCCGTTCCGGCATCACGGACATCCTGATCATTCTGGGCCGCAATCAGGGCATCGTCGAGGATCATTTCGACCGCAGCCCGGAGCTGGAAGAAAAACTGGCAAAGCCCGGCAAGGAAGCCGCCCTTGCAGAATGCCTTGGCATCGCAAACCTTGCCAACATCTATTTTGTACGCCAGAAGGAGACGCTGGGTCTCGGCCACGCTGTCAGCGTTGCCAAGAGCTTTACCGGCGATGATCCTTTTATGGTCATCTACGGCGATGACGTGATCTGCGGCGAAGACCCCGCCTGTGCACAGCTGATCCGCGCTTATGAGGAATTCGGCCGCCCGGTCGCCGGTGTGAACGCCGTGCCCTGGGAGGATGTTTCCCGCTATTGCAGCCTGAAGACCACTCCCATCCACGACAACTATTTCTTTGTAGATGACATGGTCGAAAAACCCAAGAAGGGCGAAGAGTTCAGCAACTACTCCATTCTGGGCCGCGTACTGCTCACCCCGGAGATCTACGAGATCCTCGCCCGCACCAAACCCGGTGCAGGCGGTGAGATCCAGCTGACCGATGCCATGGCAGAGTATGCCCGCAGCCGCGGCGGCATGACCGCAGTGGAGTTCACCGGCAAGCGTTACGACATGGGCAACAAGCTCTGTGTCGTGCAGGCACAAGTGGAGCTGGCGCTGCAGCACCCGGAGATCGGCGAGGAGTTCCGCGCCTATCTGAAGGAATTCTGCAAGACGCTGTAACGTTATTTTTCAGTGGAAAGCACCCGGATCCCGGGTGCTTTCTGTTTTTTGCAAAAAAACTTTTATTTTTCGCTTGACAAATCCAATCCAGCTTGCTATAATAAGTTGCTGTCTGAACAGACACACCACACAGGGCTGCAGATCCGCGCTCTGTGTACCCTTGGTCTTGTGTTTGCAAGACCCTTAAGTCCA
>CAZUDU010000258.1:0-2055 GCA_964619455.1 uncultured Faecalibacterium sp. | reverse complement strand
GGGCTGTATCTGGATCAGACCGTGCAGTATGTGAACGGATATTTCCGTACCTTCTGCGGGGTAGAACTGACCCCTTCCATGGTGAGCAACTATGTGAAGAAGGGTCTTTTGAGCCACCCCATCCGCAAAAAATATGGGCGGGAGCAGATCGCATATCTCATGTACATCGTGGTCTCCAAGACAGTTCTTTCCATCGAGAATATCGACACCTTATTTAAGATGCAGCGCGCGCACTGCTCCTCGGAAACGGCATACAACTCCTTCTGCCGGGAGCTGGAGGACTGTATCGCGTTCGTGTTCGGGCGCAGCGCCGAAATGCCCGAGCTTGCCCCCGATGCTGATGACGAAAAGATCCTGCTGCGCAGCACCATCCTCTCCATTGCAAACAAGATTTATCTGGACTGCTGCTTTGACGCGCTGCGTCAGGAGCAGGCCTTCTGGCCGGACATTCTGCCGGATCTTGCGTGACCCCCCTTTCCTGCATCAAAAAAGACCGTGCACTCGTCAAAGTGCACGGTCTTTCTGTTTTTATCGTGTGGATGCGTTCGCTTATGCATCCTGCAGCTCGCCGCGGCTGGCTGCCTTCAGGTAGGCAAAGATGAACTCATCGAGATCGCCGTCCATCACAGCATCGACGTTGCCGGTCTCGTAGTTGGTACGGTGATCCTTGACCATCGTGTAGGGCATAAAGACATAGCTGCGGATCTGATGGCCCCATGCGATCTCATTCTGAACGCCCTTGATGTCATCGATCTTGTCCATGTGCTGCTGCTTTGCGATCTGATACAGCTTTGCCTTCAGCATTTCCATTGCGTAGTCACGGTTCTGGAACTGGCTGCGCTGGGTCTGGCAGCTGACCACGATGCCGGTGGGCTTGTGGATCAGACGGACTGCAGAAGAGGTCTTGTTGATGTGCTGGCCGCCGGCGCCGGAGGAACGGAACACCTGCATCTCAACGTCTTCCGGGCGGATATCGACCTGAATGTTGTTGTCCAGCTCAGGCATGACCTCCAGAGAAGCAAAGCTGGTCTGGCGGCGGGCGTTTGCGTCAAACGGAGAGACACGCACCAGACGGTGCACGCCGTTCTCGCTCTTGAGCATGCCGTATGCGTTGGGGCCCTTGACCATCATGGAAGCACTCTTCATGCCGGCCTCATCGCCGTCCTGATAGTCCAGGACCTCCACGGTCATGCCGTGGGCAGCGCACCACTTATTATACATACGGTACAGCATCTCGGCCCAGTCCTGTGCCTCGGTGCCGCCGGTGCCGGCGTGGAAGGTCAGGATGGCATTGCTGTGGTCGTACTCGCCGTTCAGCATGGTCATGAGCTGCAGCTCCTCGACCGCCTTTGCGACCTCATTGACCGCCTGCTCTGCTTCAGGCACCATGTCGGGGTCGTACTCTTCGTCCAGCATGACCAGCATGGTCTCTGCATCATCGTACAGACCCTGCAGCTTTTCAAAACGGCTGAGCTTGCCCTTGAGGTCACCGACCTCGTCGAAGACCTTCTTGCTCAGATCGGCGTCATCGTAGAAGCCGGGGCGGGACATGGTATGCTCCAGCTCCTGTACACGCTTGCGGCTCGCATCGATCGCGAGCGCCTCTTCCAGATCCTTGACGGCCTTGTCGTGCTCGGCAAGCATCACTTTCAGTTCATCAGTAGTGATCATTGATTTTTCCTCTCGTCATGTTGCTAGAATAGTAACAAATATAAAAGTGAACTCTTATCGTTCAGGGTCCTGCGGGCAGGTCTGAAACCGTCCCGCAAAAAGACACAGTTTATACACAGATACTTAACTAGTATACCTAGAATCTGTGTTAAAGTAAAGAGGAAAAAAGGTTCTGCTGCTGGAATTTTGAAGATTTTCACCTTTTCTTTTCATTCTTCGGAGTGTATAATACCAGTATGAACCATTCCATTAGGAGGAAACCATGCCGAAATATTATGGCTGCCCCTGCGAGGGCTGCGCAAAGCCGCTGACCCTGCAGGATGATATCGTTGTCTGCCCGGACTGCGGTGCGCCCTATCACCGCACCTGTTACGACAAGCTGGG
>CAZUDU010000257.1:0-2069 GCA_964619455.1 uncultured Faecalibacterium sp. | reverse complement strand
GACGATAACCGCAAAAAGGCACCGCTGTACATTTGTACAGCGGTGCCTTTTACCTTTTATGCCTTATGCCTGATAGTAGATCGCGGTGTTGGCGACCGTCATCATGGTCAGCAGCATGGTGTTGAGGAATGCTGCGGTATAGATGTTGCCGGTCTTTTTGTAGAGGTACTTATCCAGAACCGATGCAACTGCCAGCGTGGGCACCAGCGCAAACAGCAGGATGCCGCTCAGTGCCTGACTGGGGTAGAATGCAACGCCAGTCTGGAACAGGGTCCCGTACTGCACGACCAGCCACAGCAGGATGCCGCCCATGTTGGTCAGAGCAGCCAGCAGATAGCCCCAGCCGCCCTGAAGCTTTTCGGTGCCGGTATTGGAGACGGCGGCCGCGCCGCTGACAAGATAATACACGAAGAACAGCGGCATGTATTTGACGGCTGCCGAAACCGCGCTCATCTCAAAGGTCTTGAAGGCGACCGTCCAGATACGGAAGTCGGTCTTGAAGATTGCGTCCACAGCAAACAGGCAGCCGTAGCCGATCAGGGTCACGAGCAGTGCCACGCAGAACGCAGCCGCGATCGCCGCGGGTTTTGCGGCGATGCCGTAGTGCGCCAGCGTCACGCCCTGCTGACCGCGCTGGCCAAACAGGTATGCGCAGACCATCGTAACGATCGCGATGCAGGCGCAGATCAGCGCCCAGTTCACGATGCTGTTGACCGAAGGAGCCTGCCAGATCTCGCCAGTCTCAAACACGTTCTTGGTCACGAGCAGATGCATCACACCGGAAGCCGCCAGTGTGCAGACCGAGCCGGCGATCCAACTGCGGCGCTCGCTCCCGGTGCTGCGGGCGGCAAGGATCAGGACAACGACGGAAAGGACCATCACGATGCCGCAGGCATAGCGCAGCCAGCGCATGGGTTCTGCGCTCACACTGCCATCATAGACCGCGGGGAAGATGATCGCAGGCAGGAGCATGCCCACGACGAACAGCACCACGCTGCCGGCCTTGCCGGAGAGGGTTTCAGCGGAGGGCAGAGGTGCAGCGGCAGACTGCTTTGCGTTGGAGAGGAAGGGCAGCTTCATCAGCAGCAGTGCCAGAGGAGCCAGCATCAGCAGGAAGCCGACCATTGCAACGCACTCAAAGATCTCTTTCCAGTACCAGATCTGGCTGCTGGAGGGCAGATCGTTCAGCAGGGATGCCTGATCTGCAAATGCGACCGTGTAGAATTCGATCGCGTCTTTGGTGGAAGCCGTGGAGAAGTGGTTCCACGGATGGATCTCGTTCGGCTGATAGATGATGCGCTGACCGCCGTCTGCGCAGGTGTACCAGGTATCTGCCTGCGGTGCATCCTGCTCCAGCAGGATCTTGCCCGCCGCAGTTGCCACATAGTCCTTGCGGTAGACCGAGCCGGACTTCGTGGGAGGTTCGTCCGCACGGAAGAAGAATTCATCATACTGACCGCAGATCTTGCCGATGGTGCGCCCGCCGAAGGTCGCTACTGCGGCAGTCTCATCCAGACCAAGGTAAGAAGTGTAGGAGTAGTCCGCGCCCATGCTCAGCCCGGCTGCAATGGTGCGATACCCGGCAGCGGCATAGTTGCCTTCATCCATATAGAGTGCCATCTCCGAGGAGAAGCCGCCCATCGAGTGACCGCTGACTGCGATCAGACCGTTGCCTGCGGCATCCTTTGCCACATAGTCCTGCGCATACATATACTGCGCGGCATCCCACAGCGCCGTGGGCCAGAAGTTGAAAAAGCCGCCGGTATTCTCTGCGTTGCCGTAGGAGTGGCCGTGATCATACATATCCAGCGCCAGCACTACATAGCCGCGGCGGGACATTTCAATGGCGGTCTCGTCCTGCATCTCTGCACTGTTGAGATAGCCGTGGGTGGTCACGATGGCAGGATGCGGAGAAGCCGCATCCACATTCTTCGGGCGGTAGAGCAGACCCGACAGGGTGCCGGTCGCCGTATCAAACGAGATGCGGGTGACATCTACCTTGTAGAACGAGGTGTTGAACGCCTGTGCAAGGATGCTGCCCAGCAGCATGAGCACGACTGCGAGACACA
>CAZUDU010000256.1:0-2075 GCA_964619455.1 uncultured Faecalibacterium sp. | reverse complement strand
GCTTCCAATAATTTTTTCAGAAAAAATCGCAGAATGATTGACATTTTGTCACAGATTGTTTAATATAAGCTGGACAGGGTAGAATAACTGCGCAATAATCGGTCGTCATGGATGTTGTGCGGGGCTGGGTCGCCCTGGTACGAGGGATGGGGTTTAAGACCCTGTCTTTTTTCGTATCTGAGTTTAAGGAGGCAAAATAATGGACAACTCGGTGATCGTTTCACTGCGTGACATCGTAGTGGAATTTGACGGACAGCGCATCCTGGATGGGCTGAATCTGGACATCCATGACAAAGAGTTTGTGACGCTGCTGGGTCCTTCCGGCTGCGGCAAAACCACCACTCTGCGTTTGATCGCAGGCTTCTTGGAGCCGGATTCTGGTAAGGTCAGACTCAAAGGCAACGACATTACCGGCGTGCCGCCGTATAAGCGGCCGGTGAATACGGTGTTCCAGAAGTACGCATTGTTCCCCCATTTGAACGTATTTGAAAATGTGGCCTTTGGTCTGCGCCTGAAAAAGATGGATGAGAACGTCATCCGCCGCAAGGTGCGCGAGATGCTGGAGGTCGTTGGCTTGAAGGGCTTTGAGCGCCGCAGCATCAGCCAGATGTCCGGCGGTCAGCAGCAGCGTGTTGCCATTGCCCGCAGTCTGGTCAACGAGCCGGAGATCCTTCTGCTGGACGAGCCGCTGGGCGCACTGGATCTCAAGCTGCGCAAGGAGATGCAGCTCGAGCTGAAGCGCCTGCAGCGCGAGATGAACATTACCTTCATCTACGTTACCCACGATCAGGAAGAAGCGCTGACCATGTCCGATACGGTCGTTGTCATGAACGGCGGTGTGGTGCAGCAGATCGGTACCCCGGAGGATATCTACAACGAGCCGACCAACGCATTCGTTGCAAAGTTCATTGGTGACTCCAATATCGTGGACGGCGTGATGCACCGCGACTTCCTGGTGTCCTTCTGCGGCGCCGAGTTCCCCTGTGTGGACCGCGGCTTTGCCCGTGAGGAAAGCGTGCAGGTCGTTGTCCGTCCGGAGGACGTGGAAGTCGTCTCCCCGGTGGAAGGCCAGCTCATTGGTGTGGTCAACGAGGTCATCTTCAAGGGTGTCCACTTCGAGATGCATGTGGATTGCGAGGGGCGTGAATGGCTGATCCATTCCACCCGCGCCTGCACCCCCGGCGAGACCATTGGTATGCGCATTGGACCCAACGAGATCCATATCATGGCGCGTTCGGAGGGGTAAGCGGAGATGAAACTGTATGATAAAAAGTTGGCGTATCCGTACCTTGTATGGATGACGCTGTTCACGATCATCCCACTCGTCATCGTGGTCTACTACGCATTCACGGATGGCGCGGGCAACTTTACGCTGGATAACCTCACTGCGATCAGCGGCTACACTTCGGTGTTCGCCCGCAGCCTTCTGCTGGCATTGATCGCAACGGTCATCTGCCTTGTGATCGCATTCCCGATCGGGTATTTCCTGTCCCGGCTGCGTGTCAACAAGCAGCATATCATGCAGATGCTTGTCATGCTGCCGATGTGGATGAACTTTTTGCTGCGCACTTACGCGTGGATGGGCCTTTTGAGCGTAAACGGCCCGGTCAATACAGTGCTTGGCTTTTTTGGTCTCGGACCCTACACGATGCTGAATACCTCCGGTGCGGTGGTGCTGGGCATGGTGTACAACTATGTTCCGTATATGATCCTGCCGCTGTATACCAGTATGGCTAAGATCGACCACAGCATCATTGAGGCGGCGCAGGATCTGGGCGCAAACACCGCAAAGATCGTTCTGCGCGTCCTGATCCCTATGAGCGTGCCCGGCATCAACACCGGCATCACCATGGTGTTCGTCCCGGCGGTGTCCACCTTTGTCATCAGCCGTATGCTGGGCGGCGGCTCCAACCTGCTGATCGGCGACCTGATCGAGATGCAGTTCTTGGGCAACAGCTACAACCTGAATGTCGGTTCTGCCATGAGCCTTGTGCTGATGATCGTGGTTCTGGTGTGCATGAGCTTTACTTCCAGCTTTGACGAGGACGAAATGGAGGGTGTTACCTGATGAAAAC
>CAZUDU010000255.1:0-2085 GCA_964619455.1 uncultured Faecalibacterium sp. | reverse complement strand
GGCAGCACCTTTACCGGTGTGGAGCACCGCATCGAGCCGGTGCGTGTGCTGGACGGCGTGACCTATTACAACGATTCCATCGCATCCAGCCCCACCCGTACCATTGCGGGTCTGCGCAGCTTTGCGCAAAAGGTCATTCTGATCGCGGGCGGCTATGATAAGAAGATCCCCTACGAGCCGCTGGCTCCGGAGATCCTTGCCCATGTCAAGTTGCTGATCCTGATGGGTGCGACCGGCCCCCGCATTGAGAAGGCGCTGCGTGAGCACCCGGATTTTGCGGCCAGCGGGTTGACCATCCTGCACGCGAATGGGATGCAGGACGCGGTCGAGCTGGCGCGCGCCAACGCAAAGCCGGGGGACGAAGTCACTCTTTCGCCCGCCAGTGCGTCCTTTGACCTGTACCCGAACTTTGAGGTGCGCGGCAGGGACTACAAGAAGATCGTCAACAGCCTGTGATCGCGCAGGTGAATACCCCTCAGCGCCGCCGCCGCTTTGCCAACGCCTGCCGGGGCAGGTGGTGCCTTGGGGCAATGCTGCCGCTGGATCTTGCGCTTTTTGGTGCCAGCCAGCCGTGGCGCTTTTATGCCGGGCCGACCCTTGCTCTGGAGCTGAACGGTACTACGGCATGGCTGGCAGGGCACGCGAACCCGGAGGAGCTGGCGAGCTTTCTGGCGTTCTGCGGCTGCGAGAGGGTGATCCTGAACGCGGCAGAATGCCCACTGCCCACCGGATGGCGGCGGGAAACGACCCTGACCGTCTTTGGCATAGCGCCGCATACTGCACTGCCGCTGCCTGCGGTGGAAGAAGCATTATGGAGCACCCTCACGCTGGAGACCGAACCGGCAGCCTCTGCGCTGGCAGGGGCGCTTTACCCGGAACAGCCGCAGCAGAGGGATGACTTCTACTCGGAGCTGTGCACCAAGCGCAGCCGGGGCAAGGCACTGGCATGGGCACTGCGCAGGGAAGGCGAGATCGTCTGCACGGTCGGCGCGTATGCGCTGGAAGCCCGGCAGGGCTATATGGCGTGCGGGCAGACCGCTGAACCGCTGCGCGGCTGCGGCATTGGCGGGCGGCTCATCGTACAAATGGCGAACGACCTTGCCGCAAAAGGGCTGCGGCCGGTGTTTTTAGCAGCGCCGGAACGGGTGCACTTTTATACAAGACTCGGCTTTCAGAAGCTGGGCGAGCTGGAACAGCTCGTGAATGAACCAATCGAATGACCCCAAAACAGGAAGGAAAAACTCGAAAAATGTCGATGCTGAACCAATTCTTTGACTATAAGCCTGAGGTGCTGGAGCTGGACGAAAAGGCTCTGGAGCTGTGCGCACCCTATTTCCGCCACATGGAGGAGATCCGGGATTTCAACCAGCTCAAGATGCTCAAGGCGTTTGCAGACACCCAGATGTCCTCCACCGATATGCTGGGAACCACCGGCTACGGTCTGTGGGATACCGGCCGTGCCAAGCTGGAGCAGATCTTTGCCCATGTGATGGGCGCAGAGGATGCGCTGGTGCGCAGCCAGTTCATGAGCGGCACCCACACGCTGGCAGTGGCACTGTTCGGCCTGCTGCGCACGGGAGATACCCTGCTGGCAGCGACCGGCCGCCCCTACGACACGCTGGAAGGCGTGATCGGCCTGGACGGCAAGGGCAAGGGCACCGGTACTTTGATGGATTACGGCGTGAAGTATGACGAAGCGCCGCTTCTGCCGGACTTCACCCCGGACTATGCGCTGATCGCGCAGAAGGCACCCGGCGCAAAGGTCTGCCACATCCAGCGCAGCCGCGGTTATCTGCAGCGCAACGCGTTTGATCTGGACACCATCCAGAAGATCGCGGACACCGCAAAGGCGGCAAACCCGGATATCATCATCTTTGTGGATAACTGCTATGGTGAGTTCACTCAGACCAAGGAGCCTTGTCAGGCGGGCGCCGATCTGGTGGTCGGCAGCCTGATCAAGAACCCCGGCGGCGGCATTGCCCCCACCGGCGGCTACATCGCTGGCAGAGCAGATCTGGTGGAGCAGTGTGCCTACCGTCTGAATGCGCCCGGTCTGGGCAAGGAGCTGGGCTGCACGCTGGATAC
>CAZUDU010000254.1:0-2101 GCA_964619455.1 uncultured Faecalibacterium sp. | reverse complement strand
GTTCAGCTCGATCCGCACCTTACTCATACAGCTCCACCCGCACTTTCTTGTTCCAGCACAGGGGGATCATGCGCTCGATGCCCTGTGTGACCGCCCCGCAGGTGCGGAACACCTGCCCGAAGAACTCCACCCGGACGTTGTTCCAGTCGTGGGCGTCGCCCTTGGGGATGGCCAGCACATAGGCAAGATGCCGCCCGTGGAGCTGAAGTTCTGTGGTGATTTCTTCGGTGGACGGCTCGCCGATCAGGACGTTGTGCACCGTGACCGGGGTCTCCTCATAGACCGGCTCATGGGCTGCGTTCTCACCAGTCTGTGTTTTGACGTACAGGGTGATGTCGATGCCTTTGATCATCTCACAGCACCTCCAACGGGCTGCGGGAGCCGATCCTGCTGCCGACCCCCAGCAGCTTCTTGTCCAGCTTGGAGAGATACAGCTCGCCCATCGAGCCGCCGCCCATCGTCCAGCTCTGAGAGTAGCCAAGCGCCGTGGCAGTGCCTTGCGTGGAGCCCATCGGGAAGCTGACCCCGCCGCTGTCGCTTTCGGTACCCAGCTGGCGGCGCACCATGCGGCAGCTCACCAGCCGTTTTGCATCTGCGCCGGCATCCGGGTTGTGTGCGTCAATGATGATCGCCGCCTCGCTCAGCAGGGCGGCGCACCGGGTCTGTTCGTCCTTGGACAGAGCGCGGAACCCGGCTTCCACATCTGCCGTCTCAGCATAGACCATGACGGCACCTCATCAGACAGCGGCTTCGGTACGCTTGATGTACAGTGTCTGGGGCTTAGAGACCAGCAGACCATACACCTTGCGCCCCTGTACAGCGGATGCACCGATGTATTTGCCGGAACCGGACAGATCCTGCAGATGCACCGGCACCTGCCACTCCATGACGCGGTGGCACCAGTTGGGATGACCGGCGATGAACTCGGTGGTGGTCTTTTTGCTGGCAACGCGGGTGGTGGACTCGTAATCCATGTTGTTGGACTCGAACACGTTGAAGCCCGCAATGCGGCCCACAACGCCCTGCTGCACCAGCTCCTGGGACAGATCGCCCTGCTTGACAAAATGCTCGTCCAGCATGAGCACTTCCAGATACTCCGGAGATGCAATCAGGAAGCGGCCCTCGTTGGGCACGCCCTTGCGGCCGAGCACACGCTTGGCTTCCAGCGCCAGCTTGTAAGCGTTGGTTTCGGTAGCAGCGGTCTTGGTGGCGCTGATGGTTGCACCAGATGCACCCTCCAGTGCATTGATAGACTTCTTGTCGATAGACAGAGCCAGAGAGTAACCGGCGCTGTCCAACCGATCTGCCACGATGCCGTCCGGCACGCTGTCGGCGTCGTAGCCGTCGATCAGCTCGTTCACAGCCTCGTCGTAGTCGATGTTCAGATCCAAATAGTCGGTGGAGCCTGCCTCGGCGGCGATGCCATTGGTCTTGTCGTATGCCTTGACAGAAACCTCGGTGTCACGGACAGGGATCTTGACCTTGCCGGAGGTGGGGTCGCCTTCGTAGCGGCTGTTAAAGATGAGATTGTCGCGGGTTACCAGCTGGTTACGCAGTTTTGCGTCCACCAGAGCGGCCCAGCGCTCCTGATTTGCATGTGCCATAAAATTACTCGCTTTCTCCGTGCTACTGCACGGCTGTTAGATTTTCAGACCAGGGTTGCGGTCCATGAATGCGGCGGTAACGCCGTCCTTCTCACTGGGCAGATGCCGCGGTTCGCCGCCGCCGGGCAGGACGGGATAACCGGGCCTGCCGGTGTCCTCGCCAAACGCCCAAGGGTTCGCCTTTGCGGCTTCGTCCAGCGCTTTTGCAATGTCGGCGGTACGGTCGGCTGAACCCTTCAGGCCGTCCAGATCCAGCAGGGCACGCACGGCCTTGACGCTTCGGCCCTTCTTACCAAGGATGGCGGTGTCCAGTGCGTTGTCGAAGGCGAAGCCGTCTGCTTGCGCTTGCATGTCGGCTTGCAGTTTGGCCACTTGAGCGGTCAGCCCTTCAACGTCCACACCGTCGAACTTTGCAAGGCCTTCCTGCGCAGTCTTGAGCTGGGCGGCAGTATTGTTCAGCTGGGTCTGCAAGGTAGCGGCAGCCGACTTCTCCCGGT
>CAZUDU010000253.1:0-2107 GCA_964619455.1 uncultured Faecalibacterium sp. | reverse complement strand
GAGAGCCGTCTGAGCTTCAACAACCCCTCCATGCTGGTGGCAGTCTACGGCTGCAACATCGCACTGAGCTGGTTCGGCGCACACTATGTGCTGAACGGCGTCATCTCTACCGGCCAGCTCAACGCACTGTTCGGCTACATCATGAACATCCTCAGCGCACTGATGATGCTGAGCATGGCGTTCGTCATGCTGTCCATGGCTGCTGCTTCCGCCAAGCGTATCGTGGAAGTTCTGGACGAAAAGACCGATCTGCCCGCGCCCAAGGCTCCGGTGCAGCAGGTCAAGGACGGCAGCATCAAGTTCGACCATGTTACCTTCAAGTATAAGCATGGCAGCGGTCAGCCGGTGCTGAACGACATCAACTTTGAGATCAAGCCCGGCGAGACGCTGGGCATCATCGGCGGCACCGGCAGTGCAAAGTCCAGTCTGGTGCAGCTGATCCCCCGCCTGTACGATGCCGAGACCGGCACTGTGAGCGTAGGCGGCGTGGATGTGCGTGACTACAACCTTGATGTGCTGCGCCGTGAGGTCTCCATGGTGCTGCAAAAGAACGTGCTGTTCTCCGGCACCATCCTGGACAACCTCCGCTGGGGCGATGAGAACGCCAGCGAGGAAGAGTGCAAGCGTGTGGCAGCCCTTGCCTGCGCAGATGAGTTCATCGAGCGCTTCCCCGATAAGTACAATACATGGATCGAGCAGGGCGGCTCCAATGTGTCCGGCGGTCAGAAACAGCGTCTGACCATCGCCCGCGCACTGCTGCGCAAGCCGAAGGTGCTGATTCTGGACGACTCTACCAGTGCAGTGGATACCGCGACCGATGCCAAGATCCGCAAGGCGTTCCGTGAGGAGATCCCCGGCACGACCAAGATCATCATCGCACAGCGTATCTCCTCGGTGCAGGATGCAGACCGCATCCTCGTGCTGGACAACGGCATGATCAACGGTCTGGGCACCCACGAGGAGCTGCTGGCGAACAACGCGATCTATCAGGAAGTTTACAACAGCCAGACCCAGGGCGGCGGCGATTTTGACAAACAGGGAGGTGAGCAGTAATGGCACAGGCAAAAGTTGTACAGGCACCCGGCGGGCGCGGCAATATGGGCCGTCCCCGTCCCAAAGTTAAAAACCCCGGCAAGCTGCTCAAGCGCATCATGGCAGAGGTGTTCCGCCATTATCTGCCCCATTGCATCCTTGTGCTGTGCTGCATCATTGCCAGCGCACTGGCGAACGTGCAGGCGAGCCTGTTCCTGCAGACTCTGATGGATGATTACATCGTCCCCATGACCCAGCAGCAGAACCCGGACTTTGCACCCCTTGCCGGTGCACTGCTCAGGGTGGGCTGCATCTACGCCATCGGCGTGATCGCTGCATGGCTCAACGCCCGCACGATGGTCAACGTGACCCAGGGCACTCTGCGCAACCTGCGCATTGAACTGTTCACCAAGATGGAGAGTCTGCCCATCAAGTACTTTGACACCCATCCGCACGGCGATATCATGTCGGTGTACACCAACGACGTGGATACCCTGCGCCAGATGATCAGCCAGAGCATCCCGCAGCTGGTCTCCAGCACCATCACCATCGTGTCGGTGTTCACCAGCATGTGCATGCTGAGCTGGCAGCTCACCCTCGTGACCATGTGCATGGTCGCTCTGATGCTCTTCTGCGCAAAGAAGATCGGCAGCATGAGCGGCAAGTTCTTTATCAAGCAGCAGCAGGATCTGGGCAAGCTGAACGGCTACATCGAAGAGATGATGGAAGGCCAGAAGGTCGTCAAGGTCTTTACCCACGAGCAGAAAGCTCTGAAGGACTTCCGTGAACTGAACGATCAGCTGACCAACAGCGCTATGCAGGCAAACAGCTTCTCCAACATCATGATGCCGGTCAACGCACAGTTGGGCAACGTCAGCTATGCCATCTGTGCTCTGATCGGTGCAGCAATGGCGGTCGGCGGTGTCGGCGGCATGACGCTGGGCACGGTCGTTGCATTCCTTGCGCTGAACAAGAGCTTCAATATGCCCATCAGTCAGGTGTCCATGCAGGCAAACAGCATCATCATGGCACTGGCAGGTGCAGATCGTATCTTCAAGATGATGGACGAGACCCC
>CAZUDU010000252.1:0-2108 GCA_964619455.1 uncultured Faecalibacterium sp. | reverse complement strand
CGCAAGTGGGAGTCCAACCCCGGCAAGGCACTGTATTATTCGGTCGCCATCCGGGAGCCGCTGGCCCAGCCTTCCACTCTGCCGCTGCTGGCCTGCCTTGCAGTGCGCCGCCAGTTGGAGCTGCGCTACGGTGTGCACTGCGAGGTCAAGTGGCCCAACGACCTTTTGCTGAACGGCAAAAAGCTGGTGGGCATCCTGTGTGAGGGGGTCAGCTACGGCTTTCAGGGGCAGGGGCGCGGCATCGTGTGCGGCATCGGCATCAATCTGGCACAGTCTCAGAGCGATTTTGACGCCGCCGGGCTGCCCCACGCCACCTCGCTGGCGCTGGAGGGCGTGCCTGTGGATCTGGAAAACGATCCCTCGTGGCTTGCAGAAGGGCTGACTGATTTCGGCTTCGACCGCCCGATGTTCACCTTTGCGCGGGAGGGTTTTGCCTGCTTCCGGGAGGAGTATAAGGCCTGCTGCGTCAATCTGGGCAAGACCGTCACCTTCGATCTGCCGGGCGGTGCGCTCGGCACCGGGACGGCTGTGGACGTGGACGAAGAAGGCCGGCTCGTCGTGCAGACCGATGCGGGCGAACAGCATGTTTTTACCGGAGAAGTCTCGGTAAGGGGCATCTACGGTTCGGTATAAACAACACAAAAGCGGCGCGTCAGGCTTTGAAAGCTTGAAGCGCCGCTTTTTTTGTTATATGATAGGTCCAGGGGTCATTTCCTGCGGTGTCTGCCGCGGTATTTGCCCAGATTCAGCGAGCCGCCGCCCGCCACGAGGGTGGCAAAGCCCAGCACACAGAGCACCAGTACCAGCACGCACAGCAGAAGGAAGGTCGCCTTGAGGTCGGTGCTGAAATTCGAGACATACTTCCGGTGGGTCGCAAGCTCCACCGTGCCGACCTCGTATCCGTCCAGATAGACGGTCGCGGTGCCGAGGATCTGCCCCTCCTTGACCGTTGCCGAAACACTCTCCGGCAGATCAAAGACATAGCTCACCGGATCGTCCGCATGACCGTAGCCGCTGAGCGGCTCCACCGCGTACAGCTCAATGACCGCATCGGTACGGCACTTGGTCAGCGGCAGAGTGGTCAGCACAGTCTGGGTGTCCACCAGCGGCCGCTCGGCAAAGCTCTCAAAGACCCAGTCAAACAGCTCCACGCACTCCCGGTAGATGTTCTCCGTGTCCGAGCCAAGGATCACCAGCCCGTAGGTATGCCCGTCCCGCTCGGCAAACGCGGTGATGCAACGCCCCGCCAGCGTAGTAAAGCCGCCCTTGGCACAGCGGATGTCACTGCGGTAGAACTCACTTTCCGGGTCAGTCAGGGGCGTTTTGCTGGAAATGGTGCGTTCGTTCTTGTGCAGATTGGTCGCAGGCATCGTGTAGGAAGCCGCACTCGCGGCCTGCACAAAGGTCTCGTTGGCATAACAAGCCTGTGCGATCTTTGCAATGTCCTCTGCGGTGGAAACATTGCCATAGTCATACAGGCCGTGTGCGCAGGTAAAGTTGGTGTTGGTGCAGCCCAGTGCGCGGGCACGCTCATTCATCTGCTGTACAAAACCGGTCAGACTGCCCGCCAGATCATACGCAATGACACTGGACGCATCATTGGCACTGGACACCAGCATGGCATACAGCAGATCGATGCGGCGCACATCCTCCCCGATGCGCAGGCTCGCGGTCGTTCCGTTAGCGTTCTGGATATCCTTGAACTCCTGTGCCAGCACGGTAGAAACATTCGTTTCGCCGTTCAGATCCTTATCGCTCTCCAGCAGCAAAAACGCTGTCATGAGCTTGGTCAGGCTCGCCACATAGCGGGGCTGATCCGCATTCTGTGCCAGAATGGTCTTGCCGGTGTCCAGATCGAACAGATACACCGCTTCGGTCTCGGCTGCGGTCTGGATGGGCATCGTGTGCGCGGCAAAGCACGGCAAGGCGGCCGCCGCTGCAAGCGTTACTGTGAGCACCAGCGCCGTGACCCGGCGAAAAACTCTGTTTTGAAACATGAATGTGCCCCCTTTATCGATTCAGACAGCTCGTCAGGATCTGTCAAGATTTGTTTTATTTAAGAATACCATAAACAAACCAAAAGAGAAAGGTGGTTTTTCAACAATGTT
>CAZUDU010000251.1:0-2127 GCA_964619455.1 uncultured Faecalibacterium sp. | reverse complement strand
ACTCGGCACCGCCCCCGGCGAGGAAGAAAAGGTCAAGCTCGCCAAGCTGGGCGGTGCCGAGTGGCAGCGCACCCGTGCCAAGGTCAAAAAAGCGACCGAGGAGATGGCGCAGGAGCTGATCGAGCTGTACGCCCGCCGCCGTCAGGCACACGGCTACGCTTTCCCGCCGGACGGAGACTGGCAGCGGGACTTTGAGACCCGCTTTGACTACGACGAAACGGACGACCAGCTCAATGCCACCGCCGAGATCAAAAAGGATATGGAAAAGCCCTACCCGATGGACCGCCTTTTGTGCGGTGACGTTGGTGTTGGCAAGACCGAAGTGGCACTGCGCGCCGCGTTCAAGTGCGTGATGGGCGGCAAACAGTGTGCCATCCTCGCCCCCACCACTCTGCTGGCGTGGCAGCACTACAACACCCTGATCTCCCGCATGGAGGCGTTCCCGGTGCGCATCGAGATGCTTTCCCGCTTCCGCAATGCCAAACAGCAGAAGGAGACTCTGCGCGGGATGCAGTCCGGCAGCGTGGATATCGTGGTGGGCACCCACCGGCTCCTCTCCAAGGATATCCGCTTCAAGGAGCTGGGGCTGGTCATCATCGACGAGGAACAGCGCTTCGGGGTCAAGCACAAGGAAAAGCTGAAGGAAAACTTCATCGGAGTGGATATGCTCACTCTGTCCGCGACCCCCATCCCCCGCACCCTGAATATGGCAATGAGCGGCATCCGGGATCTGTCCACCATCGAACAGCCGCCCATCGAACGTCAGCCGGTGGAGACCTTCGTGCTGGAGTACAATGATGTGATCCTTGCCGAAGCGATGAAGAAAGAGCTGGCACGCGGCGGGCAGGTCTACTACCTGCACAACCGTGTGGACAACATTGAAGCCACCGCTGCCCATGTCAGCAAGCTGGTACCCGGTGCACGGGTGGGCATCGCCCACGGCAAGATGACCGAAGAGGAGCTGAACCCCGTCTGGCAGCACCTGATCAACGGTGAGATCGACATCCTCGTCTGTACCACCCTCATCGAGACCGGCATTGATGTGCGCAACTGCAATACCCTCGTCATTGAGGATGCCGACCGGATGGGTCTGGCGCAGCTGTACCAGATCCGGGGCCGTGTCGGACGCAGCGGGCGCAAGGCCTACGCCTACTTCACCTTCCGCCGGGACAAGACCCTGACCGATATCGCGCAAAAACGGCTTTCCGCCATCCGGGAGTTCACCGCCTTTGGCTCCGGTTTCCGCATCGCGATGCGCGACCTGCAGATCCGCGGCGCAGGCAGCCTGCTGGGGCACAGCCAGCACGGTCACATGGAAGCGGTCGGCTACGACCTCTACGTCAAGATGCTCAATCAGGCCATCGCCCGCGCCAAGGGCGAGCCGCTCATCCGCGACAAGAGCGACTGTCTGGTCGATCTGCGGGTGGATGCCTTCATCCCGGAAAAGTATATCGCAGACGGTCCCGGGCGGATCGAAGCGTACAAGCGCATCGCCGCCATCCAGAGCGCCGAGGACGCCGCTGATGTACTGGACGAGCTGATCGACCGCTACGGCGATCCGCCGCCCTCGGTCAGCGATCTGGTCAACGTTTCGCTGGTGCGGGTGCAGGCCTCCGCCGTGGGCGTGCACGAGGTGACCCAGAAAAAGGACACCCTGACGCTCGAGCTGGAATCGCTGGATGTCCCCATGATCCGGGGGCTTCTGGTCGCCTTTGGCGGCCGGGTCACTGCCGGGGCCGGCTCCAGGCCATATCTCTCGGTCACCCTGCGCCCGGACGAAAAGCCGCTGGAGCTGCTGCAAAGCATCCTGAAGGCAATGGCAGAGATCCTTGCGCCGTCCGCCCCCTCTGCGGACGCAGACGCCTCTTCCAAAGAGAAAGACAAGCCCTGAACTAAAACTTTTCCCGTTTCCATTCCTCTGCGCTTAGCTCGCCCTTCGGGAGAGCTTCGGGCGGCTCAGCCGCAGGCTGGCCGCGAAGCTGAGAGGTTCCTATAAAAACATAACCAACAGGAGCAAACATTTATGAAACAGAAACTCATTGCACTGGTATGCGCACTGGCACTGGCGATCAGCATGGTCGGCTGTGCCGCATCCACCCCCAGCACCGTCGGCAAGGTCGGCGATTT
>CAZUDU010000250.1:0-2131 GCA_964619455.1 uncultured Faecalibacterium sp. | reverse complement strand
GTCTTGCCGCCATAGGTGCAGGTGTACAGCACCAGATCATATTCGCTGTCTTTGACCGCTTCGGTCTCGGTCGGGGCCAGAACCTCTATCTTTTTGACTTTGTAGCGATAACGGATGTCGTCCATGTCGGTCAGGATGACCGGCGCGCCGCTCGCAAGGTTTACGATCTTGCCAAAATGCGACTCATAGTTATGCGCCGCGATCACAAGATCATCCGTGCGGGAGGAGCCGAACTGCCGGCAGGGCGTTTTTTTGAGCTTTGGATAGCTCCACTCGCTCTGTACGGGCAGGTTCACGTCAATGTCCGGGATCTCAAGGTATCCCACATAGTCATTGCCGTCAATGGTCACTACCGGCATTTCCGCATCAAGCTGGGTCAGATCGACCGCTTCTGTCGTGGTTTGCTGCGCGGCAGGGGGTTCGATCGTTTGCTGCAAGTCCTGCAAAACGGTCTGTACCTGCTCAGCGGCTTTCTGGTCTTCGTAGCGGTTATACGCATACAGCCCCAGCGCCGCAAGCATCAGCACAGCGCCCAGCAGAACAAAGGCAGTGCCCAGTGTTTTACGCATTGTCATCCTTTCGCTTGCTCAGGCAGAGCACACCTGCTGCCATCAGCAGTGCGCCAGCACCGGCCAGCACCGGCACGGGCCAGTTGAGCTGACCGGTCTGGATCAGCTTTTCCGGGGTCTCGGCGGGCTGCTCGGTCGGTGTCTCTTCAGGCACGACCTCCGGCGGCTCAGGCAGCTCAGGGGTCGGCACTTCCGGCGGAACAGTCTGTGCATAGTGGTTATCGAACTTGATCTGAGGCAGCTTATCCCCCATGGGGTTGCCGTCTTCGTTCAGCTCGTAGATCACCGTGGTCAGGCCAAACTGTTCGTTCTCCCACGATGCCGTCACCTTCAACAGGTAACCGGTCTGATCGTAGGTCGCATCCGGGTCGCTGCCGCCGATCTGCGAAATATGATAGAGGTAGACGCCGGGTTCTGTGTAGACGATCTGCGAGATCGGGACCTCGATCAGCGTCTGCTGCTGGCCTGCCGTTACGGCAGTCTCAAAGCTATAACGCTGCAGGCTCTGATACTCATCGTCCTGACCATACTGGAAATCTCCGGCATAGTCTTCCGGCATCGGGGCGCCATCCAGGCCTGTAAGCTGGAGATACAGGGTTTCCTGAGGGACTTCGATCGTGCTGGTGCATTTCACCTGCACGGACAAGTCGCTCAAGGTCGCCCGCTGCTCCGGTGTTGCTGCAAACACCGCCAACATACAGCTATTCAGTGCAAACGCTGCTGTCAGCAGAGCTGCCGCAAATTTTCGGAACCTCATTTTCTCCCTCCTTTACGACTCTGACGCGGCAGGTCTCATCCACGCCAGAAGGATGGTTCTTGCATCTGTGAACTCGGACGAGCAGGTAGACATCGCCAGCACCTGCGACGATTTGAGATCCAGCTTTTCGATGGTCTCCTCGCGCAGGAACATCGCGTTCTCCCGCGTAAATTTCACGAGTCCGGTCAGATTGCCGTCCCACTGGAGCGGGCGGAAGATCGCATCCTCCGACGCCGGCACCAGCAGACAGGCAAAGATCTCTAGGTGATAGGTGCGATCCGGCAAGATCAGCGCACCGGTGGTATTCTCGCGGAAGAAGGTCTCGTCCTTGTACAGATCCAGATCACCGAACATCTTGCTGTTTTCCATGTGGTGACCGTACAACAGCGAGTACTGGTCATGGAACGCACCGTTCACATCTGAATCCAGAAAGATACTGCCCGCGAGGGCAAAGTTGCCGTACACATCGGTATTGATATAGCTGAAATTGGTCTCGCCCTGCAAAATGGGGTAGTCGATGGCCGTGCCATCCAGCGTGAGCCATGCTTTTACGTCCGGGTTGATGGCCAGCAGCTCATCAAACGAAGCGGCGTTGTCGTCATCGGCATCCGCCACAGGTTTGAAGTTCAGCAGGCTTGCCTGCACGTCATCCACTGCGGAGTACACCTGTGAGTTATCCCACAGAGCATACACCGAGTAAGCACCGGCTATGAGCAGAAACAGCACTACGATCAGACTCAACAGAGAGTCGGCTGTTCGCAAAGCAAATCGCCGCCAATTGATACAGCCCACCTCCTGTTTGGGG
>CAZUDU010000249.1:0-2135 GCA_964619455.1 uncultured Faecalibacterium sp. | reverse complement strand
ATTTTTGCATTGCAGAACCGTTATTTTTATTGACAAGCCACGGGCTTGCTATTATAATAGTGTAGTCAAAATGGCATTATTGTGTAGCTTAGTGGCTGCGCAAATCAATAGACAAGGAGAGATTCTCAACATGGCACAAGAGTTCAAGATGTCCGCTGCTGGTCTGAAGGCGATCCAGGAGGAACTGGAATACCTCAAAACTGTCCGCCGTAAAGAGCTGGCCGAGGAGATCAAAGAGGCGCGCAGCCACGGCGACCTGTCCGAGAACAGCGAGTACGACGAGGCTAAGAACACTCAGGGTCTGGTGGAAAACCGCATCACTGAGCTGGAGCAGATGGTCAAGAACGCGATCGTCATCGACGAGAGCGAGCTGAGCGTTGACAACGTTTCTGTCGGTACCCACGTCACTATCCAGATGGAGGGCGAGGACGAGGCTGAGGAGTACGATATCGTTGGCCGCACCGAGGCAGACCCCATGAACGGCAAGATCAGCGATGAAAGCCCCGTGGGTCACGCTCTGCTGGGCAAGGCTGTCGGCGACAAGACCGAAGTTCTGCTGCCCACCGGCATGACCGTTGTTTACGAGGTGCTGAACATCACCCACGCATCCAACTGATTCGGAGGAAAACGATGGAAGAAAAGAAGAAGAACCCCGCAGCGGGTCTTTCGGAAAGCGAGCAGGTGCAGGTCCGCCGCCAGAAGCTGGCTGATCTGCAGGCCGCCGGAAACGACCCCTTTACCCTGACCAAGTTCCCGCAGGACGCTTTCTCTGCCGATCTGAAGGCAGAGTTTGCAGAGCTGCCCAACGAGACCGACAGCGGCAAGAAGGTCGCTCTGGCCGGCCGTATGATGTCCAAGCGCGTCATGGGCAAGGCAAGCTTTGCTCACCTGCGTGACGACAAGGGCGATATGCAGCTCTATGTCCGCCGCGACGAGCTGGGCGAGGAAGCCTACGCTGCGTTCAAGAAGCTGGATATGGGTGATATCATCGGTGTCAAGGGCGAGGTGTTCCGCACCAAGACCGGCGAGCTGAGTGTTCGCGTCGAGGAGCTGACCCTGCTGGCAAAGAGCCTGCGTCCCCTGCCCGAGAAGTTCCACGGTCTGACCGATACCGAGACCCGTTATCGTCAGCGTTATGTGGATCTGATCGCAAACCCCGAGGTCAAGGATACCTTCATCAAGCGCAGCATGATCCTCAAGGAGATCCGCGCTTATCTGGACGAGAAGGGCTTCCTGGAGGTCGACACCCCCATCCTGACTCCGTTTGAGATCGGCGCATCCGCACGCCCCTTCTATACCCACCACAACACCCTCGATATGGACATGGTGCTGCGCATCGAGACCGAGCTGTACCTGAAGCGTCTGATCGTCGGCGGTATGGATCGCGTGTACGAGGTCGGCCGTATCTTCCGCAACGAGGGCATGGATCC
The DNA here is from genome assembly GCA_964619455.1 of uncultured Faecalibacterium sp. Taxonomy (GTDB): domain Bacteria; phylum Bacillota; class Clostridia; order Oscillospirales; family Ruminococcaceae; genus Faecalibacterium. The sequence goes on along the minus strand of CAZUDU010000249.1, from coordinate 705 downwards.
CAAGCACAACCCTGAATTCACTACCATCGAGCTGTATCAGGCCTTCACCGACTTCCACGGCATGATGGATCTGGTCGAGGAGCTGTATAAGCGTCTGGCACTCAAGATCTGCGGCAGCCTGGAGATCACCTATCAGGGCAAGCAGATCAACATGGGTCACTGGGAGCGCCTGACCATGGTCGAGGCTGTCAAGAAGTACTCCGGTGTGGATTTCTACGACTGGAAGACCGACGAGGACGCGATCGCTGCTGCTAAGGAGCATCATGTTGAACTGCCCGAAGTGCCCACCAAGGGCGCGATCCTGGCAGAGTTCTTCGACGCATTCGTTGAGGACAAGCTCATCCAGCCCACCTTTATCTACGATTACCCCGTTGAGATCAGCCCGCTGGCAAAGCGTAAGCCGGACGAGCCGGAGTTTACCGAGCGCTTCGAGTACTTCATCGACTGCACCGAGTACGGCAACGCATTCAGTGAGCTGAACGATCCCATCGACCAGAAGGGCCGCTTCGAGCGTCAGGTCGCAGAGCGTAAGGCCATCGAGCCGGAGTGCTCTGCACAGGTCGATTACGACTACATCAACGCTCTGGAGTACGGCCTGCCCCCCACGGGCGGTCTGGGCTTCGGCGTGGATCGTCTGGTCATGCTGCTGACCGACAGCGCATCCATCCGCGATGTTCTGCTGTTCCCCACCATGAAACCGCTGGA
>CAZUDU010000248.1:0-2135 GCA_964619455.1 uncultured Faecalibacterium sp. | reverse complement strand
GAGTTCGACACCACGCCCCAGAAGTACATTCTGGGCGTGACCGATGAGCAGTATGCCGCGATCAAGATCGCTTCTGCACGCCCGGAGTTTGCTGCCACCGATACGTTTCTGGAGATGATCGGCTTCGATCAGGCAGACATCCGGCGCATCAATGGGCAGGAGCAGCGGGTACGCGGTCAGAAAGTGTTGATGGAGATGGAAGATGCAGATCCCGGAGAAAGCATGGAATGATTACGTCACCCGGCTGTCCCGGCTGAACCAGAAAGCCGGGCAGCTCATGCAGCAGTACATAGAGCAGCACGGCACGCAGGACGTGGATGCCCTGATCCGGCACGCCTACGCCCTTGTGACCAAGTACGGCGAGGGCAGCGCAGAGCTTGCCTGCCAGATGTACGATGCCCTTGCCGAGGCACAGGGTGCGACCGTGCCGCAGGCAGAACCTGCACAGCCTGCCAGCTATGGCGAGGTCGCCCGCATGGTGCACTCTACCCAGCAAAGCCCGCCCCAGATGCAAAACGGTGTCAGCCGCCTTGTCAAGCGTGCCGGAGCCGATACCACCCTGCAAAACGCCCAGCGGGACGGCGCACAGTTCGCATGGGTGCCCCACGGCGACACCTGCCCGTTCTGCGTGATGCTAGCATCCAACGGCTGGCGGACGGTCAGCAAAAATGCCCTGAAAAAAGGGCATGCCGAGCACATCCACGCCAACTGTGACTGCGAGTATGCGGTGCGGTTCAGCCGGAACTTTGACGTCTCCGGTTATGACCCGGAAGAGTACCTCCGTCAGTACCGGGACGCGGGCAGTGATATCAAGGCATGGCGGCGGATCGATTACAAAGCCCGACATGATGTGATTCGTAAGCAACAGAATGCGGCGTATGCGGCGAGAAAAGCATTGACCAGCGATAAAAACGGCGGTATACTAGACATAGTAGAACATGCGGTTGGAGCCAAAAAAGGTTCCAAGGTATCACTTCTTTCTGCTGTTTCTGGCGCAAATCCGAATTATGCCGTTGGCACACCCTACGCAGTGAACTGTCAGCGCTGTGTGCAGGCTTATGAATTGCGGCGGCGCGGGTATGATGTGATTGCAAAGCCGAAGCCAAAAAGCAAAAATACGATAGACTGGGGTTCTGAATGCTTCGTTCAACCCGGAGAAAGCGCCTACAAAGTCTATCATATACGGCAAACAGAAAGCGCTGTAAAACAGGCCATTGAAAGTGCTCCAAACGGTGCACGTTTTTCTGTTTATGTCCAGTGGTCACGGAAATATGGGAGCGGTGCACATGTCTTTATTGCTGAAAAGCTCAGAGATACCGTCCATTATTTCGACCCTCAAACGGGTAATATGGATGTGTCCAATTATTTCTCCCGTGGTAGTAAGGGCTTGTTTGGATATTTTCGCTTAGATGATAAAAAGCTGACAACAGAGGAAAGTGTTATTTCTGCAACAGTTGAGGTGAAGAAGCCATGACAGAACATGAAGCCAGAACCATTCTGGAAAATTACCGAGAAGTCGATGAGGATACTGGCGAGGAACACGGCCATAAAATTATCCGATGCCTTGGTAGCGATAGCGATGGTTATATTTTCGAGTGTAGAGCAAACGGCCACCTTGATTTGAAAACGGGGTTGTTTGTGGAAGACCCGAACGCAACTTATCAAATGGCTGTATATCCTGACGAGACGGTTATTTGTCTGCCGCAATAAATCATCAATTCAACCACGATGCACCCGCACCGTGGTTTTTCTTTGCCCATTTTCAGGAGGTGCAGTATGAAAAACAGCGATTCCAACACCGGCGGTATTGGCTTTTGTGGTCTGTTGACCATTCTGTTCATTGGATTGAAATTGACAGATTTCATTGATTGGCCGTGGGTGTGGGTGCTGTCCCCGCTCTGGATCAAACTCGCCATCTGGGCGGTTTTATGCCTGATCATTGCTGTTGGCGACTTTTAAAGCTGTTCATTCACAAAACAACCCTGTTTTCAGCACGATGCAAACGCACCGTGCTATTTTTATGCCCATTTTGCCCGCATGAGGACGAAACGAGCACCCAAAATACGCAACGGCTGCGGATAAGCCGGGAAAGGAAACCAACATGGCAGAAACTGTGAATCAGGAGATTACCCCCG
>CAZUDU010000247.1:0-2141 GCA_964619455.1 uncultured Faecalibacterium sp. | reverse complement strand
ACTTCAGCGCGTGGTAATAGAACAAAAGATCCGGTCCGTGCAGACCAACATCAAAGAGCTGCCGGTGCTGTTCGATGGTTTGAGCCAGTTCCGCAGGCAGCATCGCCAGAACATTTGCACCGAACCGCCGGTGCGCATAGGTCGATGGCATGAGCAATTTCCTCCGTTCTCTTGCAGACGGCGCATTCCGCGCACCGCCCGCCGCTTTTCTGTTTCAGTATAACAGAAACAGACTGTAATCTCCACCCTTTTTGTGTAAAGAGCTGGTATAAGGAAGGTTTTCCCTTGCCGTATCCGGTCTCCCGCGCAGCGCCTTCCTTGATTTCTCCACACCGCCGCACTATAATAGGTTCAAAAACAAAAAAGGAGGTTCTTCTATGGAAGATCACGAAACGCTCGTGCGGGAGATCATCCCGGCCAAGCTGCGCGAGATCGAGCAGCGTGAAAATGTGCGCATTTTGCATTGTGTGGAATCCGGGAGCCGCGCGTGGGGCTTTGCCTCCCCCGACAGTGACTATGACGTTCGGTTCGTTTATGTCCGTCCGCTGGAATACTATCTCCAACTGGGCAAAACGCGGGATGTGATCGAGTGGCAGCTGGACGATACGTTGGATATCAACGGCTGGGATCTGCAAAAAGCCCTGCGGCTTCTGCATAACTCCAACCCTACACTCTTTGAGTGGGATCGCTCCCCTCAACGATTATCTGGACGCCTCCATCCTTGAGATCGATGAGATCCTGAACCACTATCCTTCCGACCCAGCCACCGACTGGGACGAGCTGAACGAATCGTTCCTGCGCATCGCCGGGCGGGGCAAGCTGTTTTGATCACCATAAAAGCAATTTAACGGGGAAATGATGACGCACTGTGGTTTTATTTTTCCGCAGTTCTTCCCCATTCTTAAAAGTCCATTTTATCGTACTCGCGTTATGGTATGATCCTGTCATGAAACAAACCACCGCAAAAAAAGGAGCACAACATGAGCGACGCGATCCAATCCATGCTGATCGAGAAGATCCGCACCATTTTATCCATGAGCGAAACAGCGATACCCGCAAAAACACTTGGCTTTCTTCATTATTATTTGGACATGCTCGAATCAAAAGACGAGTTTTTTCTATCACAGGAGCCCTATGAGCTCGCCAATGAACTGCTCTCCACCCGTGATGACGAACACTTCCCGCCTGCGCTGCTTGAGCTGATCCGAGACCTTTACGAGCTTTCCATTGCAGAAGAAAACGCCGCTGCAATGACTGAGCTCGGTGCTTTGTATTACAGCGGCCGTCATGGTTTCCCACAGGATTTTTCCAAAGCTCTGTATTATTACGAGATGGCTGCTGCTCACGGTGATCGACTTGCACAGGAAAATCTGGGCTATTGCTATTACTATGGCCGCAGCACAGAAGTCGACTACAAAAAAGCATACCATTATTTTGCACTGGGTGCTTTGGATGGGCACCTTATCTCCCTTTACAAACTCGGCGATATGTATTTGAACGGTCTCTATGTAGAAAAGAACGAGAAAGAAGCCTTTCTCATTTACGAGCACTGCCTTCATCTTATCGACGACAACAACCGCTGCTTTGCAAGCGGTCCCGTGCATCTGCGGCTGGGCAACTGCTATCTGAACGGCATCGGCACTGAGGCCGATGCCAAAACAGCACTGTTGTGCTATCAAATCGCCGAACGCGATCTGACCGACATGGTCCTGGCTGGCGAAGTCATGTACAAACACAGCCTGCAGGCTGCCATCGATGGTCAGACCGCCGCCCGAAAACTTCTGATGGAAAAGATGCCGCAAGAGTTGTGGCTCGACGGTAAGCGCCCGTGAACCCGTCGTTTTCATCCCGATTTAAGAAAGGGTCTTGTCTATGAATCTTCTTCTTTGGCTCCTGTTCCCTGTTTTTGTTTTAGCTGAACTTGTCAAACATACAAAGTAGCCTTTTGCGCGGCACGGTTTCAAACCGCAGACGATGCCCGCAAATGCTTCCAACGCTTACAGTGTTAAAAAGGCCTTGCTGCTTTCGCAGTAAGGCCTTTTTGAGTGGGCGCGGGTGGATTCGAATAAGCGTGTTTTCTGCTGAAATGGATACACTCGTCCGGCTCGACTTTTCCACGGCTGACACGGGTATCGGTGGAG
>CAZUDU010000246.1:0-2150 GCA_964619455.1 uncultured Faecalibacterium sp. | reverse complement strand
AAAATAGAAAGATATTGATGAATCGATTCTCTCGACTCATTTCCCTGTATAGGATATTAATACAATACCACAAAACTGGAAAATCCTCAAGCCCTTTTTTAAAAAAAAGTGTATAAACCGTGAAATCCAGTCCTTTTAAAAGCGTTGTTTTTGTGCACAGAAGGTCACTTTCCTGCGTATGACACTTTTTTTCTGTGCAGGAGCGTATGCTGTGCCAATGGGGGTGTTCCGGCGTGAAAACTGTGATCTATCTGGATGAACTGCTGCTCACAAACTTTGCAGTTGCCGCCGCCCTGCTGCTGAGCGCCGGGCTTTTTTCAGGCAGGCAGTGCACAGCGGCACGACTCTGCATCGGTTCCGCACTGGCGGCACTGACCTCACTGGCTCTGCTTGCCCCTGAACTGCCGCTGCCTGCAGCACTGGCGTACAAAGCGGCCAGTGGTGCAGCGGTCATTGCCGCCGCCTATGGGCTGCCGGGGCGGCGCAGCTTTCTGCGGCTGTGCGGGTGGTATCTTTTGTTCAACCTGCTGCTCTGCGGAGCGGTGGTGCTGCCCGGCGTACAGGCAAACAATCTGAGTGTATTTCTGCCGCTGTCACCAGGGCGGCTGATGTTCTGCTGCGGCGCAGTCTATGCCGGAGCACAGGGATTTTTATACTGTTTTGGGCACAATGCTCCCCGGCAGAGCACCCCCGCCGTTCTGGAGCTGGCAGACGGCACCCGGCTGGCGGTACAGGCGTTTTACGACACCGGATTCTCGGTGCAGGAGCCGCTGAGCGGTCGGTGTGTGGTGCTGGTGCAGTACCGCCCGGTGCGCGCTGCTCTGTCCACACCGCTGCGCAGCTATCTGGATGCCTGCTTTTCCGGCACTGGTGCACTGCCTGCACCGGAACTGAAGCTCCGGCTAGTGCCCTGCCGCACTGTTGCCGGGCACTGTATGCTGCCTGCCGTGCCCGCGAACAGCTTGTGCTTTTCCGGCGGCAGCATTCGGGGGCTTTGGGCGGCTTTTTGCGACACAGATGCCTCCGATGGAGAGTGGACACTCCTCTACGGCGCTGACACCGCACAGCAGCTGCAACCTGCCTCGCGCCCCCACACACCGCCCTGATCCGGAAGCACAGGAGCAGTTATCAGAAGGGAGATACGAACCATGTTCTACGCATTCAAGGTTTTCTGGCAGAAGGTATGCACCACTCTGTGCTACCGCGGCGGAGCACATTATCTGGCCAGTGCACCCAGCCTGCCGCCGCCCCTGACAGCCGAACAGGAAAAAAAGCTGCTGGAACGGATGGCGCTGGGGGATGCCGCCGCGCGGGATTCTCTCATCACACACAATCTGCGCCTGGTAGTATACCTTGCCAAAAAGTACGAAAACAGCGGCGTTCCCAGCGAGGATCTTGTTTCCATCGGCACCATCGGATTGATCAAAGCGGTCAACACCTTCACCCCGGAGCGCAGCATCAAGCTGGCAACTTACGCCAGCCGCTGCATCGGCAACGAAATTCTGATGTACTTACGCAAAAGTTCCAACCGCCGTCAGGAAGCAAGCATCGACGAGCCGCTCAATGTGGACGGCGACGGAAACGAACTGCTGCTTTCAGACGTTCTGGGCAGCGATGCTGACCAGATCAGCCAGCATTTAGAACAGGACGCCGAGCGCGCCGTACTGCGCCGGGCGGTGGCCGCGCTCTCCCCGCGCGAAAAGCAGATCATGGAACTGCGCTTCGGCCTGCTGGACGGCGTGGAACACACCCAGAAGGAGGCAGCCGACGTTCTGGGCATCAGCCAGAGCTACATCTCCCGGCTGGAAAAACGCATCATCCGCACCCTGCGCGTCCGGCTGGAGGAATAACGCCATCTTCTTCCCGCTTTTTCCACGAATGGCTGTTTCATCCTGCGGCAATACTCCCCGTGAAGTTCAACACGACCGGGGGGATAAGGATGTACAACAAGGTCGAGCTGTGCGGGGTCAACACTGCCCAGCTCCCGGTTCTGACCGAGGACGAAAAACGCACGCTGCTTGCCCGAGCGCATGCCGGTGACAAGCTCGCACGCGAGCGGATGGTAGAAGGAAACCTGCGGCTGGTGCTCAGCGTGGTCCAGCGCTTTGCCCAGCGGGGCGAGAACATGGACGACCTTTTTCAGGTGGGGT
>CAZUDU010000245.1:0-2168 GCA_964619455.1 uncultured Faecalibacterium sp. | reverse complement strand
TATAGCGGGCAAACTGCTCCTGCTCCATCAGCTTGAGGTCGATGGGTGCCACATGAGTGCCGCTCTGGGGCTTGATATCCACCATATGCGCAATGTTCAGCATGATCAGCGCTTCCCGCATGGGGGTACGGCTGATGCCGAGCTCTTCCGCAAGTTCACGGTCGTTCAGCGAATCACCCGGTTTCAATTCCATCGTGATGATCCGGTTGCGGATCGTTTGGTACGCCATCTCTCTCGCGCTCAAAGATGCCATGATACTCTCTCCTCTGGGTCGTTTTGCTTTGCATTTTCTCACAAATCTGTTAATAGTAATACATCATCATATTACCCGACAAGCGAATTTGTGTCAAGCTCAACTTCGTTATAAAATTCACGTTTTCGTGATTCGCTGCTTTTTTTCACCCTTCGGGGTACGGTACACCACCGGGAACCAAACCGCCGCCACCGCAATGCCGCAGAACACATCAATGATGGAATGCTGCTTGGTGAACACGGTCGATGCGCAGATCGCCGCAGCCCACACCCATGCCAGCACCTTCAGCCCGGTGCGGTTTTGGGCCAGCTTGCTTTTGGTGAACGCCATCGCCATGCAGACGGTGCTCTGGCAGTGGATGGAGGGGCAGACGTTCACCGAGTTGTCCGCCTTCCAGATGAGCTGCATGATCCACATGGCAAGATTGTCCCGCCCGACCATCTCGGCCGTGGGGCGGATGTCGAGGCCGTTCGGCAGGATCATGTAGAGGATCAGGCAGAAAGTCATGCCGGAGAACATGGTCAGGCAGAGCTTGTCGTAGTTCTCGGTATCGAACCACCACAGCAGCGCCGTGACTCCCGCCAGCAGGAAGAACCAGCTGCAATACGGCAGCACGAACCATTCATTGAACGGGATGTAAGCATCCAGCGGGCTGTAAATGATGTACTTAGGGTCATTGATGAGTGCATTCAGCGCGAAAAACCAGATCAGATAGATCACCCAGTACAGCTGGAACCACAGATGCGGCTTGCACTGAGCGCGAAGCTTTTGAAGTGTCATAGAGTCTCCTGTTCTTTATACAAAGTATATTCGAGCTATTATAGCACACTTCCCCCCTCTTGCGCAAACCCCGCAAGTGGGATAAAATAAGTTGAAACGTAATTTTCACATTTTCCATTCGATGGAATCCAATCAGCAAAGGAGACCCTATGCAGCAGCAATTTCCCGCTTTCCGTCTGGTCGCACTGGATCTGGACGGCACCCTTCTGAACCGTCAGGGCGAGATCACGCCCCGCACCCGCGAAGCACTCGCCCGTGCTGTCGGGCACGGTGTGGTGATCGTGCCCACCACCGGCCGCCCGCTCGCAAACCTGCCCCCGGTCGCGGCAGAGCTGCCGGGCGTGCGGTATGCCATCACCTCCAACGGCGCCGCCGTCTGGGATCTGGGCAGCGAGCCCATGAGCGCGGTCTACAGCCGCTATTCCAACGCCGCCGAGCGCCACACCACCGAGCCGGTCTGCCTGGCCCGCCATCTCTTCACAGCGGAAAAGGCACGCGAGGTCTACGCTGCATACCAGCAATACGAGGACAACGGTGAGCTGAACGTTTTCAGTGACGGTCGCTCGCACAAAACGCCGGAAGGCATGAAGCGGGTCGCTGTGCGGATGGGCAAGTACCTTTCCACTGAGGCGAACCAGACCATGGAGGACGGGCGCTTTACGGTCGTGCGCGGGTACGAAAGCTGGATGGCACGGCAGGCGCATACCGTAGAAAAGTTCTGTATATTCTTCGACAGCCCCGAAGCAGCACAGAGCGCCCTGCCCACCTTTCTGGCACTGGACGGCGTAGAGGTCGTGCAGGGTTCACCGGACAACATCGAGGTGACCGCTGCCGGGGTGGACAAGGGCAATGCCCTGCTGGAGCTGGCCGACCTGCTGGGCATCCCGCACGAGCAGACTCTTGCCGTTGGCGACAGCGAGAACGACCGCGCCATGCTGCTCAAAGCGGGCACTGCCGCTGTGATGGCGAACGGCATGCCGCACATCAAGGAGCTGGCAGACATCGTCAGCGAGGCAGACTGCGACCACGACGGTGTCGCAGAATTGTTTGAACGGCTGCATCTGTGAGCAAATTTTCCACGACATTTGTGCCAGTTCGTCATTTTTGTGCAATGTATACAAGGCATTATCCAAAA
>CAZUDU010000244.1:0-2187 GCA_964619455.1 uncultured Faecalibacterium sp. | reverse complement strand
TTCCGGGAAACGAACAGCACATGGATGAAGGAAGAGATCAGCAGCTTTATGTCCGGTGTGGAATGCCCGGACTGCCACGGCAAGCGCCTCAAGCCGATCGTACTGGCGGTGCGCATCCGGGATAAGAATATCAGTGACTTCTGTGAGATGTCCATCCGGGAAGCACTGGAGTTTATTGAACAGAGTGAGCCGCATCTGACCGAGAAACAGCAGCAGATCGGCGGTCAGATCATGAAAGAGATCAAGAACCGCCTGTATTTCTTGCAGAGCGTGGGTCTGGACTACCTCACCCTTGCCCGCTCTGCGGGCACTCTTTCCGGCGGCGAGAGCCAGCGTATCCGCTTGACGACTCAGATCGGCAGTGCGCTGTCCGGCGTGCTGTATGTGCTGGACGAGCCGAGCATCGGTCTGCACCAGCGGGATAACGATAAGCTCATTGGCACATTGAAAAATCTGCGGGATCTGGGCAATACGGTCATCGTGGTCGAGCACGACGAGGATACCATGCGCAGTGCAGATTATCTGGTGGATGTGGGGCCCGGTGCGGGCGTTCACGGCGGTGAGATCGTTGCCGCCGGCAGCGTCAAGGATATCTGCAAGGCAAAGCGCAGCATCACCGGCGATTATCTGTCCGGGCGCAAGCGCATTGCGGTGCCGCAGACCCGCCGCCCTGGATCGGGCAACAACCTCAAGGTGCTGGGTGCGCGGGAAAATAACCTGCGGGATATCGATGTCCGCTTCCCGCTGGGCGAGTTCATCTGCGTGACAGGCATCTCCGGTTCGGGCAAGTCCAGCCTGATCAACGAGATCCTGTACAAGACCCTTGCCAGCGAGCTGAACGGTGCACGCTCCCGCGCGGGCAAGTGCGATGGGGTAGAGGGACTGGAGTTCGTGGACAAGGTCATTGGCATCGACCAGCAGCCCATTGGCAGAACGCCCCGCTCCAACCCGGCGACCTATACGGGCGTGTTCAATGATATCCGCAGCGTCTTTGCGGAAACGCAGGATGCAAAAATGCGCGGCTATGGTCCGGGGCGGTTCAGCTTCAATGTCAAGGGCGGGCGGTGCGAAGCCTGCGAGGGCAACGGTATTTTGCAGATCGAGATGCACTTTTTGCCGGATGTCTACGTCCCCTGTGAGGTGTGCAAGGGCGCACGCTACAACCGCGAGACGCTGGAGGTCAAGTATAAGGAAAAGACCATCTCGGATGTTCTGAACATGACTGTAGAAGAAGCGGTGGTGTTCTTTGCAAACCAGCCTAAGATCGCCCGCAAGCTTCAGACTCTGCTGGACGTGGGTCTTGGCTATGTGACGCTGGGGCAGAGCGCAACGACCCTTTCCGGCGGTGAAGCACAACGTGTCAAGCTGGCAAACGAGCTGGCACGCCGCGGCACCGGCAAGACGGTGTATATTCTGGACGAGCCGACCACCGGTTTGCACATTGCGGACGTGCACCGCCTGATCGAAGTGCTGCAAAAGCTGGTGGATGCGGGCAATACGGTCATCGTCATTGAGCACAATCTGGATCTGATCAAGTGTGCGGATCACATCATCGATCTGGGGCCGGAGGGCGGCAGTGCAGGTGGTCTGGTGGTCGCCGAGGGCACCCCGGAGCAGGTGGCGCAGGTGCCGGGCAGCTTTACCGGGCAGTACCTTAAGCCGCTTTTGGAACGTGATGCCCAGCTGCGCGAGAAAGAAATGAAATAAAAAGTACGACTTATCGCACGAAATGAATAAATTGCAAAAAAATCAAAGAAATTTGCAAAAAACAGTTGACAAAAAGGCGAAAACTGCGTATAATATCCCATGTCGCCACGCTTCGGTAGGGAGGCGGACGCGATATCCGGGTGTAGCGCAGTTTTGGTAGCGCGCTTGAATGGGGTTCAAGAGGCCGTGAGTTCGATTCTCGCCACTCGGACCAAACAAAATGATCCGAACTTGTTTCCGGTAGGAGATGGGTTCGGATCATTTGTTTTTTGTCCGGATCCTGTCGATCCGTTCAAAAAAGGGAGAGAACGTTCAAACGTTCTCTCCCTTTTCAGGTTTTATCAGTCCTTGAGAATGACGCGGCCGCCGTCCTCAACGGTGACGGTCATGCCTTCTTTTACCGCTTGCAGGAACTCATCGCCCAAGCTGTCCACGACCGGCATATTCACGCCGTCCAGCCAGACCGAAGCGAGGATGGAA
>CAZUDU010000243.1:0-2205 GCA_964619455.1 uncultured Faecalibacterium sp. | reverse complement strand
TCGCGCTGGTTCTTGTCCATCGACTCGTTGACCTTTTCCGCGATCTCCTTTTCGATGCGCATCACCTGACATTCGCGGCGCAGCATCTCGACCAGACGCTCCAGACGCCCGTTGAGGGTGTTCTCGTTCATGATCGCCTGTTTGTCCTCAAAGCGGAACAGGAGATTGGCGGGGATGTACTCGCTGAGGAACACCGGGTCATCGCTGGAAACGATGGCAAAGACCACATCCTTGCCAAGGCGCGGGTTCATGCTCAAAAATTCATCAAAGCTGCTTTTCAGGCTGCGCAGCAATGCCTCGGTCTGCAAAGCATCCTCGTTCTTTGCCACACGCACCGGAGCCGGACGCACCGATGCCAGCAGAAAATCGCCGTCCGTGTCCAGCTGGGTGAGCTTTGCGCGGAACTTGCCTTCCACGAGCACTTTGACCAGCTCATCCGAAACACGCAGCACCTGCTTGACCTCTGCGACCACACCGTAGACGAACAGATCCTGTTCGGCAGGGTCGTTGACATCCATCTCCTTCTGGGTCACCAGAAAAACATTGGAGTTGTTCGCCATTGCCCACTCCACAGCGGCAATGCTCTTTTCTCTGCCCACCTCAAAGTGAACGAGATTGTTGGGGAACACCACCAGCCCGCGCAGCGCGATGGTGGGCAGATGCAGCTCGCGGCGTTCCACCTTGATCGTAACCTTATCAGACATTCTGTAAACACCTCCCGGCTGCCGCGGGGTCGTTGCATTTGGGGCAGCCTTGTCCGTTCAAATATCTAAAAATATGTGTTGTTACCTTATTATACGGGTTTTGGCGCAAAATGCAACCATCCCCAAAAAATGTCGGTCAGCCCTCGCGCTTCTCGTGGGTATTGAAGCCCATCCGGCCCAATGCAGGCAGCAATGCCCGCAGGGTGATGGAGGTCAGCGCACCCATCACAAGGCCCAGCACCAGCATGACCGGCGCATAGTACAGCGACAGCGAGGAGGAGATGATCGCTCCCGCACCGAAAAGCTGCCCGACGTTATGCGCCAGCGCACCGCAGACCGACAGGATGAACCATGTCGGACGCACCGGCAGCACATAGTACAAAAGCCACATGACCAGCAGCGACAGCAGACCGCCGCACAGAGAAAGGAAGCCCGCCGTAAAGCCGGAGACCAGAAAGACGAACAGCGCCTTGAGTACATCCAGCACGAGTGCCTGCCTGGGGCCCATAAAGAACAGGGCGTACATCACCACGATGTTGGCAAGACCCAGCTTCATACCGGGTAAAAGCCCCGGAATGACCAGAGTGCCCTCAATAAAAGAGAGTGCCATTGCCAGTGCGAACAGCAGCCCCGACAACGCGATGTGGCGGGTATTCTCGTAATTGCGATTTTTTTTCGCCATAGCGTTCACCTCTCAGGATTCGGTCAGGGTCTGTTCGTAAGCTTCCTGCTCTTCCATCGCTGCTTCCCACGCGGCAAACAGCTCTTCCTGATGGAAGCGCAGGTCGCTCAGCTCATCGCTCTTCTGGCGCAGCAGATCCGGGTCGTTGTAGACCTCCGGCGAGTTGATCTCATTATCGAGTTCTACTTCCCGTGCGCCGCAGGCTTCCATCTCATCCTCACACGCCTTGATCTTAGCGCGCAGCTCAGCACGGCGGCGGCGCTGTTCCTTACCGTAGGTCGGCTTGGCAGGCTCTGCTGCCTTCTGTACGGTCTGGGCCGGGGCAGCACGCCCCATCAGGGCATCGTAGCTGGGGTAGATGGTCGCCTTACCCTCTTCCAGATAGAGGATGGGGCATGCCAGACTGTTCATCAGGTGGCGGTCGTGGGTGACCAGCAGCAGCGTTCCGGTGTATGCCATGAGCGCTTCGGTCAGATTCTCGCGGGTATAGATATCCAAATGGTTGGTCGGCTCGTCAAGGAACAGCAGATTCGGGCGTTCCAACACGATCTCTGCAAAGCGCAGACGTGCCAGTTCGCCGCCGGAAAGCGCCTCACAGGGCTTGAAAACCGTCTCGCCGCGGAAGCCCAGCTTTGCCAGATGGCTGCGCACCTCCAGCTCGGTCATACGGGGATATTTGTTCCAGATGACATCGATCACCCGCCCGGCGCCCACGCGGTTCTGCTGCTGGGCAAAGATGCTGGGGCGTGCGCCGGTGCCAAGCCGTACCATGCCGCCGGAGGGACGGCGCTTGCCGTCCAGCACCTGCATCATGGTGGA
>CAZUDU010000242.1:0-2205 GCA_964619455.1 uncultured Faecalibacterium sp. | reverse complement strand
TTTTTGAGATTTGCTCACAGGCTTTTCTAAAATCCAACACAATTGTAGACTAAAATAAACCAGCATAAAACGATTGAAAAGGAGAGTTTGCTGTGATCGAAGTATCTCACATGAGCAAACGCTATGGCAGCCGTCTTGCCATCGAGGAGCTGTCCTTCACCGTGGAGGACGGGCAGATCTACGGTCTGCTGGGACCCAATGGTGCGGGCAAATCCACGATCATGAATATCCTCACCGGCTACCTTGCCCCCACCGGAGGGGAGGTGTCGGTGGCGGGCTTTTCGCTGCCGGAACAGGCACAGCAGGTCAAGGCGTGTGTGGGCTATCTGCCGGAGCAGCCGCCCCTCTACCCGGAAATGACGGTGCAGGAGTATCTGGATTTTGTCGCAGAGTTGAAAAAAGTACCCCGCGCAGAGCGCCGCCAGCAAGTGCTGAAGGCAGCGCGCCGTACCGGGCTGGAAGAGGTTCTGCCACGGCTCATCCGCACCTTGTCCAAGGGCTACAAACAGCGTGTGGGCATTGCACAGGCGCTGCTGGGCAGCCCCAAGCTAATCATTCTGGACGAGCCGACCGTTGGTCTGGATCCGGCACAGGTCATTGAGATCCGCAAACTCATCCGGGAGCTGGGGCGCAGCCATACGGTCATTCTGTCCAGCCATATCCTCAGCGAGGTGCAGGCGGTGTGCAGTCAGGTGCTGATCCTTGCCAAAGGCAAGCTTGTGGCAGTGGGCAGCCCGGAACAACTGGGCAAGATGCTGGCGTCCGGCAGCCGTCTGCGTGCAACGGCACTGGGCTCCAGTGAGCGTGTTCTGAATGCAGTACGAGCCGTGCCGGGCATCGACCGGGTAGAGCTGGAAAGCGAGGAGAACGGTCAGGTGACCTTTGCTGCAGAAAGCGCAGACGCCGCCGACCGCCGCGCGGCTGTGTCCAAAGCCCTGACGCAGGCAGGCTGCACAGTGTTGGCACTTGCAGCCGAGAGCAAGAGTCTGGAAGAAGTGTTTCTTGCATTGACAGAACCTGCGGCAGAGAGCGCCAGGGAAGGAGAGAATAACGCATGAACGCGATTTTGAAACGGGAACTGCGCAGTGCCTTTCATGGGATGATCGGCTATGTGCTCACAGCCTTCCTGCTGGCGGCATCGGGGCTGTATTTTGTGGTGTTGAACCTCGGCTACGGGCTGACCGATTTCGGGTACTACACCTTATACAATACGATCTTTGTGCTGCTGCTCTACATCCCGGTGCTGACGATGCGCAGCTTTGCTGAGGAGCGCCGCACCCGTACCGATCAGCTTCTGCTGACAAGCCCGGTCTCGGTAGGGGAGATCGTGCTGGGAAAGTATTTGGCGCTGTGTGCGCTGTTCGCTTTGCCCTGCCTTGCAGATGCAGGGATGATCGGCGTGCTGGCACTGCTGGGAGCGAGTGCTTCGGCAACGCTGGCGAATTTTTCGGCGTTGC
Organism: uncultured Faecalibacterium sp.; assembly: GCA_964619455.1. Taxonomy (GTDB): domain Bacteria; phylum Bacillota; class Clostridia; order Oscillospirales; family Ruminococcaceae; genus Faecalibacterium. Next base: position 748 of record CAZUDU010000242.1, on the reverse strand, counting down.
TGTGCTATCTTTTGATGGGCTGTGCCTGCATTGCCATTGGAGTGTTTTTGTCCAGCCTGACCGAAAACCAGATCGTCGCGGCAGTCAGCTGTGCAGCAGTGCTGCTGGCGTGCTACATGATGCCCAGCCTGCGCACGATGTTCACGGCGGGCAGTGCCGTTTCTCTGGCGGTCTTTACGGCGCTGGCGGCGGTGTTCTGTGTCATCGCCGGGGTGCGCAGCCGCAGCTTTACGCTGGGCTGCCTGAGCTTTGCGGGCTGCTGTGCGGCCCTCACTGCACTTTTTCTTGTGAAAAGCAGTTGGCTGACCGAAGCCTTCAGCGCCGTGCTGCGTGCGCTGTGCCTGTTTTTGCCGTTTGAGGATTTTGTCAACAGCAGCTTTTCGATCCCGACGCTGGTTTACTACCTGACCGTGTGCGTGGTGTTTTTGTTCTTTACCGCGCAGGGGCTGGAAAAACGCCGCTGGAACTAAAAGGAGGAGAGGTCTATGAAAAAAATGAAATTCCCCTCCGCACAGAATGGCAGGGTGTTCCGCAGCGGGCTGCTGTCCACTGGCATCCTTATCATGGTGATCGTTCTGGCGATTCTCGTCAATTTGCTGGTCCGGGCGATCCCCGCAAAGTATACCGAGTTCGACCTCTCGGAGGGAGGTCTTTACACCCTGAACGACTCCTCGGTGCAGTTGGCACAGGGGCTGGAACAGGATGTGACCATCTACTACCTTGCCCAGACCGGGCAGGAGGATACCAT
>CAZUDU010000241.1:0-2226 GCA_964619455.1 uncultured Faecalibacterium sp. | reverse complement strand
GCGTTCTGCAGTGCCAGACCGATCAGATCCTTGTGGTCATCGCTCGGCTCCACCAGCGGCAGACGGCAGTCGCCTGCGTTCCAGCCCAGCACATTCATAGCGTACTTGACCGGGATGGGGTTGACCTCACAGAACATTGCATCCACCAGCGGCAGCATCTCCAGCTGCAAAGCGCATGCCTTTGCGGCATCGCCGTCAAACCATGCCTTGCAGCAGTTGTGGACCAGCTCTGGGGCAACGTTGGAGACCACGCTGATAACGCCCTTGCCGCCCAGAGACAGCAGGGGAACGATCTGGTCATCATTGCCGGAGTAGATGTTCAGCTCATCGCCGCACAGGGCTGCGATCTTTGCCACCTGAGAAATGTTGCCGGAGGCTTCCTTGATACCGTTGATGAGCGGGTGCTCGCTGAGCTTCTTTGCGCTCTCCGGGGTGATGTTCAGCCCGGTACGGGACGGCACATTGTACAGGATGACCGGGATGCCGCCCGCTTCCGCCATTGCAATGAAGTGAGCGATCAGACCCGCCTGCGAAGTCTTGTTGTAGTACGGGGTGACCAGCAGCAGAGCATCTGCGCCGCAAGCGGCAGACTTCTGTGCCAGCGCACAGCCGTGGTCAGTGTCGTTGGAACCGGCACCGGCAATGACCGGTACACGGTGATCGACCTTTTCGACCGTATATTTGATGGCAGCCAGCTGCTCTTCGTCGGTCATGGTAGAGCACTCACCGGTCGTACCGCAGATCACGATGGCGTCCGTACCGCGGGCGATCTGGTCTTCCAGCATCCGACCCAGCTCGTCAAAGTTGATGCTGCCATCCTCATACATCGGGGTGACGATCGCAACACCGGCACCAGTAAAGATGGGATTCTTCATAAATCAATATCTCCTTTGCTGCGCAGCAGATCAAGCCGCGCTCTTAGTCGAAGTAGCCCTTTGCCGCCAGCAGCTCTGCCAGCAGGACTGCGCCGCCGGCCGCACCGCGCAGGGTGTTGTGGCTCATGCAGGCAAACTTGTAATCGAACAGGGTGTCCTCGCGCAGACGGCCGATGCAGACCGCCATGCCGTTCTCGGTGTTACGGTCGAGCTTGGGCTGCGGACGGTCCGCCTCGGTAAAGTAGTGCAGGAACTGCTTGGGAGCACTGGGCAGTGCCAGCTCCTGTGCCGGGCCGCGGAAGTTTGCCCAGGCTTCGAGCATCTGCTCCTGGGTGGGCTTTTTGTCAAAGCTGACGAACACGGCTGCGGTGTGGCCGTCCGAGACCGGAACGCGGAAGCACTGTGCCGTGATGACCGGCTTTTCGGCGTTGACGATCTGATCACCCTCGATGTGACCCCACAGCTTGAGCGGCTCACGCTCGCTCTTTTCTTCCTCACCGCCGATGTAGGGGATGACGTTGTCCACGATCTCCGGCATGCGGTCAAAGGTCTTGCCGGCACCGGAGATCGCCTGATAGGTGCACACCAGCGCTTTGTTCACGCCAAACTCTTTCATCAGGGGGTGCAGCGCAGGAACATAGCTTTGCAGGCTGCAATTGGACTTGACAGCGATAAAGCCGCGCTTCGTACCCAGACGCTTGCGCTGAGAGGGGATGATCTCGATGTGGTCAGCGTTGATCTCCGGCACGACCATCGGGACATCTGCGGTAAAGCGATGTGCGCTGTTGTTCGAAACGACCGGGCACTCTGCCTTGGCATACGCTTCTTCCAGTGCCTTGATCTCGTCTTTGGGCATGTTGACGGCACAGAAGATGAAATCCACCTGCGAAGCGATCTGCTCCACCTGTGCGGCATCCTGCACGGTCATCTTCTTCACACTTTCCGGCATGGCAGTCGTCATTGCCCAGCGGGAGCCGACTGCGTCCTCATAGGTCTTGCCTGCGCTGCGCCCGGAGGCTGCAACCACCGTCAACTTGAACCAGGGATGGTTTTCCAGCAGAGTCACAAAACGCTGACCAACCATACCAGTAGCACCAACGATACCCACTTTATACTGCTTTTCCATTTCCAACACCCTTCCTTTCGTTCCCAAAACGAACCAACATTCTATAGTTTACATCGAACACGGCTTGAAAACCGAACACAGATGCAATATAATAGATGTTGTCTATACAGATTTTATGATAACATTGATGCGGGGTTCGTGTCAATCATCGGAAAGGCAAATGCACAGTATGTTAAAAAAAGATTTTTGGTATGATTTACCCAAAGAGCTGATCGCTCAGGAGCC
>CAZUDU010000240.1:0-2231 GCA_964619455.1 uncultured Faecalibacterium sp. | reverse complement strand
CGAGCAGCCCAAGACCAACCCGAACTATGACGATACGCTGGATGACCACACCTATGACAAGTGGTATGCCGCGCTGGTCAGCAGCTCGGAGAGCGCGTTCCAGGGTCTGCTGGAGCAGTACACCGCGGACGAAGGCTTCTGCGATTGGCTGGATGAAATGCCGGAGGACGAGATCAAGTATCTGACCGAACGCATGGATGCGATTGTGACAACGCTGGAGACAGTAAACGGCAAGAATGTGTCGGTTTCGATGACTGTTGGAGAGACAAGCTCGCTCGAGGGCTCTACACGAAGCGGTAGTTTTTTAATATCGGTGACACATTCGTGGGAGGTCGTTGAAAATTCTTCGAAGGTGTCGATTACCAATGGAGCCAACACTGCGACAGCAACCATAACTGCAAAGGCAAGTGGTACGGCGGTGGTTAAGCATACCCTTGAAGTTACAGACTACAGCAAGTGGCCTTTTACTACTACCACTACTACCGATACTTTTACCATTACGATTTCGGGTGAGTCCAGCGTTGAATGGGAACCCCTTTACCTCTACGCACTGAATCCGACCCTTAGATGGCAAGGCAACAATGCCATGAACAGCACGGCGAATTGGTACGGTATTGGCATTGCGAAGGTCAAAAAGGGAACCATTCAGAACGATAAGACTGACGGCAGCGAAGGTGGCAGTATTACCGGACACGAAAACATTCAGGAACTGATTGAAAACGGAACGATTGTACTGGAACCCTTTAAGGGCAATTATACCTACACAAATAAAAAGGGTAACAAGGTTTCCAACACGTATTCGGGAAAATCTTTGTATCCGGACTTGACGTATAACAGCACAACATATACGTATTGGGACGGGGAAGGAACTCCTAATATCAATACAAAGTATTATACGATCGAGTGGGCAGAGCTGAAGCTTGCGTATGGTGCGAATGAAGGAGCTCTGCTAAAGTACAACGAACCTACAGTGACAAGTAGCTACACATCAAATGATGCTGCAAATACTAAGTTTTTTACGCATCATTTGGACACTGTGATTCATTTCTGCGACTATTATCAAGTTCAGTTCAAAACAGTAGAGCCGAAGGAAACTGAGTACAAAACGTTGGATGCGCGCGTGTACAGTTCGACGCTCGAGAAAACGATCAAGACGGACAAGATCCCAAGACCGGAGCAACGAGACGGATCTAATAAGTACGATATTTACGGAGAGACGGAGGCACACAAGGGCTGGACGTTTAGTGGCTGGTACTTGGATGAGGATTTGCAAACTCCGGCAAAATTTGACGGGAAACAGACGGTTGCTCAAGTGGATGCCCAGCAGGATGATCTGAACGACAAGGTCATCACCTACTACGGCAAGTGGGTTCGCAATACTGCCGATGTCACCATCCAAAAAAAGGTTGAGGGCTCTGATAACGAAAGTGCGGAGTTTACCTTCGGAGTTGCATTTAGCGAGAATGATGGTCAGACCGTTGATACGAGCGGTATCACTGCAACCAAGACGACTGCTAACAATTCTACCGTGCAGATCACAGACTGGCGTGATAATGGTTTCACCCTGAAACATAATGAGTCGGTCAAGTTCTCTGGCGTCCCCATTGGTGCAAAGATTACCGTGGTAGAGATAGGTGCGAACGACTACGAGGTAACTGCATCGGGTGGTGCTGTTGGAGGTCCCTATAATAGCGGTCGAAAAGACAATGCGGTATTTACCTATACCGTGACTGCCGCAACCAGTGATACCAACAAGAACCACATTACGGTGACGAACCGCAAGGCTACTACCACTGTTACCGTCGCCAAAAAGGTCACTGGTCTGATCGGCGATACCGGTAAGGACTTCGACTTTAAGGTCGCGTTGACCGACAAGGACGGTCAGAGCATTAGCACGGCTGACATTACCGCAATCAAGACCAAAAAGGACGGCAGCACGGAAACGCTCACAAATTGGAGCAACGGTTTTACACTGAAGCACAATGAATCCGTTACATTCGCTCTTGTTCCTCTTGATGCGATGATCACAGTTACGGAAACCAATGCTGACGGATATGATGTCATCTCGGGTAGCACGACATACTTGGCGGCTGACCGCACGGCTGACACTAAGGTCGAGTTTACGCAAGCTGTAACCGAAAAACTGATCGTGACGGTCACCAACCACAAGACCCTGATCCCCGATGCCGGTGTGGATCTTGGCTCTGCGACACCTTACCTGTTCCTGCTCT
>CAZUDU010000239.1:0-2244 GCA_964619455.1 uncultured Faecalibacterium sp. | reverse complement strand
TTTGTGCCCTACTTTTACCCACTTTGCCCCACTGATACATCTTTATTGTAACAAAACGCCCCCCTGATTGCAATAGTTTTCGGGCGGGTTTTTCCGTCAAAAATCCACAAAAAAACTCCCTGCGAGCCGTCATTTTTGCCCGCAGGGAGGTCATAAGATGGACTGTGTGGAATTTGTGTGAGAATTACTGTTTTCTCAGCGCATCTCAGCCGTTTTTCTTGGCATTCTGGCGCAGGTTGGCACGCACATTCCTGACCTGCGCTGCATTCTCCAGCATGGCCTCCTCGGTGGTGCGCAGCAGATTCTCGCAGTAATCGGTCACGCTCTGGCGCAGCGCACGGGACTCGGTCTGCGCCGCAGAGGTGATCTCTGCCGCACGCTGCTGCGCCGCCTTGACGATCTCCGCCTCACTGGTCAGGATGCGGGCGCGTTCCTCCGCTTTTTTCACGATCGCCTGTGCCTGTGCCTGCGCCGTATCCACGATCTGGGCGCGGTCGTTCACGATCTGCTGCGCCGCACGCAGTTCTGCCGGGAGATTGGCGCGGATCTCGTCCAGATAATCCTGGATCTGCTCCACATCCACCAGCCGCTTACCGCCGGACAGTGGCACATTCGCACTTTCTTCCAGTGCATCCTCGATGGTATCCAGCAGTTCACTCACATTCATACGGTTTCTTCCTCCTGTACAGGCTGGGTGGGCTTTGTGTACTTCCACAGCAGCACCTTGCCGTACTTATACTGTTTTTGCAGGGTCAGGCCGCCCACCTGTGCCGGCAGCACGATGCCGGTCTCGCTCTCGCACAGAACCGTGCCGCCGGGAGCGGTGCACTTGTCCACTGCGGGCAGGATCTTTTCCAGCGTGTTGCTCCGGAAAGGCGGATCCAGCAGCACGATATCGAACTGCTCCCGGCATGCCGACAGCCAGCGCGCCGCTTCTCCCACGCTCACCCGGCTGCGGTCGAACACGCCGCAGCTCTTGCAGTTGCGCATCACGACATTGACTGCCTCCCGGCTCTCGTCCAGAAAGACACACCGCGCTGCACCGCGGCTCAGCGCCTCGATGCCGAGCTGACCGCTTCCGGCATACAGATCCAATACCTTTGCCCCCGGCAGATCGAACTGCACGATGCTGAACATTGCTTCCTTGACCTGCGAAAGGGTGGGGCGGGTCACATCGGTGCCGGGCAGTGCTTCCAGCACTCTGCCGCGGGCTTCGCCTGCGATCACACGCATAAACAAGACCTCCTTATTTCACCGGGCAACTACCCGGACCAGCTTTGAAATTGCGATAGTTATCTGATTTTATTATCTCCAAACCATAAATGCTTGTCAAGTGCGGATGCTTGCACCGTTCCCCGATGCATGCTACAATAAAGCCGGCCGCGCCGGGGTTTTCCGGCAGTTCTGCGTCAAAAGGAGAAATTCTTATGAAGGTTTTGCTCATCAACGGCAGCCCGCATGAAAAGGGCTGCACCTATACCGCACTTTCCCTCATTGCCGCTCAGCTCGAAGCCAACGGCATCGAGACCGAGATCCTCCATGTTGGCGGCAAGCCGGTCGGCGGCTGCATCGGCTGCGGCGGCTGCGCTGCAGGCAATGGATGCGTGTTCGGCGGCATCGTCAACGAAGCCATCGATAAGGCAAAGACTTCCGACGGCTTTGTGTTCGGCAGCCCGGTGCACTATGCTTCCGCTTCGGGCAATATGACCAGCTTTATGGATCGCTTTTTCTACGCCGGCAGCAGATACCTTGCCTATAAGCCCGCCGCCGTCTGCTGCTCGGCACGCCGTGCGGGCACCACTGCCACGCTGGATCAGCTCGCCAAGTACCCCCAGATCAACCAGATGCCGCTGGTCAGCGGCTCCTACTGGCCGATGGTGCACGGTTCCAAGGCCGAGCAGGTCGCACAGGACGAAGAGGGCTGCGCCGTGATGCAGGACATCGGGCGCAACATGGCATGGCTGCTGCGCTGCATCGAAGCAGGCAAAGCTGCCGGTGCCTCTCACCCGGAAAATCCGCCTCGCCCCCGCACCAATTTTACCCGCTGAGTCTTTCTGCGGCTGTCGCATCCTGCGGCAGCCGCTTTTTTTTGCACCAAAAAGTTCTGAAAAAGACTGGATTTTCAGCCCGGATGCTTTTTTCGTTCACAACTTTGTGATACCATAGAAGATAGTAAATTTTATAAATCGACAAGGGACGGAGATCAGTCCATGGAACACTATGATTGGAACGACGGCTGGCTGT
>CAZUDU010000238.1:0-2245 GCA_964619455.1 uncultured Faecalibacterium sp. | reverse complement strand
TGTACTATGTGCCGTATGTGACCTTGGCGGTCATGACCTTTCCTGCCATCGTCAACGCGACCCAAAGCCCGGCGGCAGGTGCCATTGCTCTGATCGTCGGCATTGCGGCGGCATGGTTTGGAGCGAGCTTGTTCCAAGTCTCGGTCGCCTGCTGTGCAGTGGTGTTCGTGCTGGAGTTCTTCCTTTAAGCAAGACCAGTCAAAACTGCCCGGAGCGGATACAGCTTCGGGCAGTTGTTATAATACAAGAATCAAAACCGGATCTACGCCAAAAGGAGCGGATATACTATGGAAAAGATCCTTGTGACCGGAGCAGGCGGCTTTGTCGGCTCCCGCATTTTTCATCAGTGGCAGGATAAGCCTCTGTGCTCTTTTCCGAAAGGCTTTCTGAGCACCGCAACGGAGCAGCAGGTGGTAGAATATCTCCTGCGGGAAAGACCGCAGATCATCCTGCACACAGCGGCGCTTTCGGATACCGGCTATTGCGCTCAGCATCCGGAGGAGGCGTATCGGGCAAATGTTCAGCTCCCGGTCTGGCTGGCAAAGGCTGCACAGAACTCCGGTACGAAACTGGTAGTCTTCAGCTCAGATCAGGTCTATTCCGGGGTAGAACAGTCCGGTCTGCTGACCGAAGAAACGCCGCTTGACCCGAACAACGTCTATGGGCGCGGCAAGCTCGAAATGGAACAACGGGTGAGCGAGATCTGCCCGGACGCGGTCCTTCTGCGTGCGAGCTGGATGTATGATCTGCCCGGTGACGGTCTGCCGATCCGTGGAAACCTTCCGCTCAATCTGCTGCATGCTGCATCGGAAGGAGAGCCCCTGCGCTTTTCCCGCAGGGATCAGCGCGGTGTGACCTATGTTCGCCATGCCGTGGAGCTTTTGAAGCCTGCACTGTCTTTGCCCGGAGGGGTATATAACTTTGGCAGTGAGAATTCCGTGGATATGGTCACCACAGCGCAGCAGTTTGCTGAAATGCTGGGGGTATCGGTTCAGATCGAGCCGCAGGAATGGCCCCGGAACCTTGCGATGGACACCTCTAAGCTGCGCCAGTATGACATCTGCTTCGATTCCACGCAGCAGGGGCTGCGCCGATGTCTGAACGAGCATCATTTTATGCCGTAATAAAAAGCCGGAGATCCTCTTTCCGAAAGGGAAAAGCGGAAATCTCCGGCTTTGCTTTTATTCGTGGATTTCACGTTCGGCTTCAAGATGCTCCTTTTTGCCATGGATTCGCCCCAGTGCATAGCTTAAAAGCGTAGCACAGAGCAGATTCACGATCGAACTCGTCATACCGTTCAGGATATTTGGGATGCCGATCAGGATGTTGGCAAGGCAAATAAGCTTGAGCATCGTGTCGATGCGGTCAAGATGCTGGATCTTTGCGTCAATACCGGAAAGCAGATCGAACGATCCCATTTCCGTCTTGCGGCGGAAGTAGATCCATTTGACCATTTGCCCAATGTATTCCGCGCCGATCTCTTCCAGAAAGCGGCGGTAAGCGCTATCGTTATCCACCATCTCCATACGGATGATGTATTCGCCCGGCTCACAGCGAACAAAGTGATAGGTGCAAAAGCCGACACTCTCCAGCACCCAGCCTTCCATTGCCATCTCGTTGAGCCAGCGTTCTTCTTTCTCGAAGTTCCAGACCCAGATCCAGCGGTGGACGGTCATGCGTTCTGTTGCATTAGGATTCATACGCTTTCCTCCTTCAGGATGCTTTCACCATTTTGGACAAGCTGCCGCAGTCGTTGCAGCTCGCGTTTCAGTACCAGAAGCCCCTCTTCGGTCAACTGGTATTCTTTTTTCCGGCTTCCGGCTTCAGCGGGCAAAAGCCGGATCCAGCCTTTCTCGCACAGGGAGTTCAGTGCGCCATAGAGCGTTCCAGCGCCAAGGTGCACCCGCCCTCCGGAGAGCTGCTCGGTCTGCTGCATGATGCCGTAGCCGTGCTGCGGGCGATAGAGAGAAAGCAGGATATAATAGGTAGATTCAGTCAGTGCAAGGTTTTCCAAAAAAAGAACCTCCTTTGCTCCATCGAGGAATGATATATCGTTCGCCGATATATCGTAACGCAACTATATCACTTGCCGATATAGTTGTCAAGTGGCTCTGCATAAAAAGAATGCCGCCGGGTCAAAAAATGATCCGCGACCGCTCAAGGGGCTTTATGGAAAAGCAATGGAGAACGGAAAAATATTTTGTGCAAATTTCATAGTTTTCTTAATGCTATTTTGGTGGTATAA
>CAZUDU010000237.1:0-2281 GCA_964619455.1 uncultured Faecalibacterium sp. | reverse complement strand
ATGCTAAATACGAATCGCGAGCAGCGACGTTGGATTGTTACCGTTTTGGCGGGCTAGACCAACTCTGCACAGCATAAGCCGAGAGCGTGATACTCCATCGGTGTTGTTTGCTGTACAGATGTGGTCTTTTTTTATTGCCTTTTTTCGGAGTGAGGAGAACTGCGGTCATGGAATATACCGTCAAAAAAGCGATCAACAATAATATCCTGCGGGTAGAGGATCCCACGGGCTGCGAGCTGATCGTGACAGGGCGCGGGCTTGGCTTTGGCATCAAGCCCGGTCAGGTGGTCGATGCGAGCCGGGTGGAACGCAGCTACCGCATGACCAGCCCTGCCGTGCAGCAAAAGCTGGTAGAGCTGCTGGAGCAGATCCCGTATGAGCATCTGCTGCTGACCGATGAACTGGTGGAGAAGATCCGTGCCCGGCTCAACTACCCGCTTAATGAGAGCCTGCTTATTACGCTGGCGGATCACATCAGCTTTGCCATCAAGCGCAGCGAGCAGGGGGTACGGTTCACCAACCCTCTGATGGAGTCCATCCGGGAGTTCTACCCGGAGGAATTCCGCTTGGGCATGGAGTGTCTGGCCGAGATCCGCACCCGCTTCGGGGCTGACCTTGCGGATGACGAGGGCGCGTTCATCGCGCTGCACATCGTCAATGCCGAGCTGAACACGACCATGAGCGTGGTGAACGATGTGACCAGGTTCGTGGATGGCTGTGTGCAGGTGGTGGAATACTTCTACAACTGCCACTTTGACCGCACCGGGCTGGATTTCAGCCGCTTTACGGTGCACCTGCGCTTTTTTGCGCAGCGTGTGTTCCAGGGTAAGCAGGAGCAGGCAGGGGATGAGCATGATGAGCTGTTCCGTGCACTGATCGCCCGCAATTGCAGCGAGCATTACAAATGTGCCTGCTGCATTGCCGAGTATGTGCAAAAGACCTGGAACAAGACCCTTTCGGACGAAGAGCTGGTGTTCCTCACCATCCACCTCAAGCGTATCCGGATGGGAAAGTAATGTTTCTTATGTGGGGCGAAGTCGCGACCGCTCCGCTGAGGATAGATCGATTCGATTTACTGCATCTGTATTTTTGTATTGATAGCAAAGGAGACTACTATGAAAGACAAGATCTTTGGCGTGCTCCAGCGCGTGGGCCGCAGCTTCATGCTGCCCATCGCACTGCTGCCGGTCGCCGGTCTGCTGCTGGGCATCGGCAGCTCGTTCACCAACGAGACCATGCTGGCGGCTTACGGCCTGAACGGCGTGATCCACCCGGGCACCATCATCTACACCATTCTGGACGTTATGAGCCAGACCGGCAACGCCGTGTTCAACAACCTCGCACTGCTGTTCGCGATGGGCGTTGCGATCGGCATGGCACGCAAGGAAAAGGAAGTTGCCGCTCTGTCCAGTGCGGTCGCTTACATCATTATGAACACCGCCATTCAGGCGATGATCAACGCAGCAGGCGGCGTGGAAGCCATGCCTGCAAACTCCACCACCACCATGCTGGGCATCACCACCCTGCAGATGGGCGTGTTTGGCGGTATCATCGTTGGTCTGGGTGTTGCGGCTCTGCACAACAAGTTCTATAAGATCGAGCTGCCGCAGGTGCTGGCATTCTTCGGCGGCACCCGCTTTGTGCCCATCGTCAGCTCCATCGTTTACCTGATCGTTGGTATCGCAATGTTCTACATCTGGCCCGTTGTCCAGACCGGCATTGCTGCTCTGGGCGATCTGGTGCAGGCTTCCGGCTACGCCGGCACCTTCATCTACGGCTTGCTGGAGCGTGCGCTGATCCCCTTCGGCCTGCACCATGTGTTCTACACTCCGTTCTGGCAGACTGCCGTTGGCGGCACCGCTGTCATCGACGGCGTGACCGTTGCAGGTGCTCAGAACATCTTCTTTGCGGAGCTGGCTTCCAAGTCCACCACCGTGTTCTCGGTGGAGGCTACCCGCTTCATGGCTGGTAAGTTCCCCTTCATGATGTTCGGTCTGCCCGGCGCGGCTCTGGCCATGTACCAGTGCGCAAAGCCCGAGAAGAAGAAGGTCGCCGGCGGTCTGCTGCTGTCTGCTGCCCTGACCGCTTTCCTGACCGGTATCACCGAGCCTCTGGAGTTCACCTTCATCTTTGTGGCACTGCCCATGTACGCTGTGCACTGCGTGCTGGCAGGTCTGTCCTTCATGCTGATGCACATCTTCAACGTTGGCGTTGGCATGACCTTCTCCGGCGGTCTGATCGACATGGTGCTGTTCGGCGTGATGCAGGGCAACGCAAAGAC
>CAZUDU010000236.1:0-2293 GCA_964619455.1 uncultured Faecalibacterium sp. | reverse complement strand
TGGTGGAGCCGAGCGATGACCACAAGGATCTGATCGGTCTGGCACTGCAGAACGCCGGCCTGATCCAGGAATAAGAATTTTTTGCAAAATGCCCGGCGAGAAAAGCTTCTCCGGGCATTTTGCCGTATCAGAAACCAAACAAAGAGAGGTAGAGAAAACATGACGGAAATCGTGATCCAGGGCATTGGCGGGCGCATGGGCCATGTTTTATGCGAGATGATCGCACAGCGCGAAGATTGCTGCGTTGTTGCAGGCATCGATGTAAAGGACGGCGAGCAGAACGGCATCCCTGTCTACGACAGTCCTGAAAAGCTGAACGGCAAGGGCGATGTCATCATCGACTTCAGCTCTCCGGCAGCAGTTGAAAAGGCACTGCCCTACTGCGAGGCACACGGTCTGCCCATCGTCGTCTGCACCACTGGTCTTTCGGAAGAGCTGCAGCTCAAGGTCGTGCAGCTTTCCCGCACGGTGCCGGTCTTCAAGAGCGCCAACATGTCGATGGGCATCAACGTTCTGGCAGAGCTGTGCAAGCGCGCATCTGCCATTCTGGGTGTCAATTACGACATTGAGATCGTTGAGCAGCACCATCACAACAAGTTGGATGCACCCAGCGGAACGGCGCTTATGCTGGCAGATGCCATCAATGAGGAGAATGACGGCGCCTATCATTACGTCTACGACCGTTCTTCTGTGCGTCAGAAGCGCGATGCCAAGGAGATCGGCATCAGTGCGGTGCGCGGCGGCAGCATCGTGGGTGATCACGAAGTGCTGTTCTGCGGCCCGGACGAAGTCATCACCCTGCGCCACACGGCATATTCCCGCAACATTTTTGCCAACGGTGCGATCAATGCGGCGGTTTATCTTGCAAAAAAGGAACCGGGATTGTACAATATGAGTGATCTGATCGCCGCGCTTTAAACCTTTGCGGTGATCACGGTGTTGGAAAAGTGAGGTGGTCCGATGAGAAAACAGGAATCTCGCCAGCTGAAGCTGCCAGTCTTGTCTGCATATTTTTTGATGCTGATGATCGGCTTTGCTCTCTGTGCAGGATTGTTTTCAAAATACCTCCGCTTCCCGGCGGAACGCTTCCCTCTCATCGGGAAAGAACCTCCTATCAGCACCCCTGTGCTTCCGGAGCCGGAATCAGAACCAGAGCCTCCACAGCCCATTATAGAAACCGTTCGCTTCTCCGCGACCGGAGATAATCTGATCCATTCTCCGATCTACAAACAGGCTGAACGGCAGGCCTCCGGCGAAGAAAAATACAACTTTGCGCCCTGCTATGAGGAGATCGCACCGTTCTATGCACAGCAGGACGTTAACTGGCTCAATCAGGAAACGCTCTGCTCGGACGAGCTTGCCCCTTCCACCTATCCGGCCTTTACAACGCCCGGTGACTGTGCCCGTGCGCTGTACCGGGCAGGTATCCGGGTGTTCAGCCTTTCCAACAATCATACATACGATCGCGGCGCAAAAGGCATTGCTTCCACCCTTCGTTTCTGGGACAGTATGCCGGAGGATGTTGTCACCACCGGATTGTGGAAGGGTGAGGAAGATTACAGCCGTATCCCCACCCACACCGTCAACGGGATCACGATCGCTTATCTTTCCTACACCGAGCACACGAACGGCATCCCTCAGAGCAGTTCCATGACGGCAAATGTGATCTATACCAGTCAGACAGATGTGATCGAGGCGCAGGTGCGTGCTGCCCGGCAGAAAGCGGATTTTGTTGTGGTAGGTGTCCACTGGGGTGTAGAAGACAGCCATACCATCGTGGATTCCCAGCAGCAGCTTGCGCAAAAGCTGGCAGACTGGGGTGCGGATGTCATTGTAGGGACACACCCGCATGTCTTGCAGGGCGCACAGTGGCTTACCGCAGAAGATGGCCGGCAGAGTTTCGTTGCCTATTCCCTGGGCAATTTTATCAGCACACAGAACCGCCCGGATCAGCTGACCGGTGCGATTCTGAGCTTGCAGCTCCGGAAAACGACCGATCCGGACGGGACGATCCACTGCGAGGTACAAAACCCTAAGCTGCATCCGACGGTCACCCATTACAATGCCGGAAAAAGCGGTGCAAAAACCTATTTCCTCAAAGACTATACCCCGGACCTTGCCAAAAAGCACGGCGCTCGCGCAAATCATCCGGAGTTCAGTATAGAGAGTGTTCAGGATATCGTCCGCGAGAACATCAGCAGCGAGTTTCTGGAGCTTTCTTGACGTCAAAACCAAACCAGATGCGCCCGGACATGGGCAGAATGGAGTGTTTTTATGTACGGAGTCTCGAAGA
>CAZUDU010000235.1:0-2295 GCA_964619455.1 uncultured Faecalibacterium sp. | reverse complement strand
GGCGGCGGTTCCTTTGGCGGCGGACGCGGCGGCATGGGCGGCGGCTCGTTCGGCGGCGGACGCAGCGGCGGCAGCTTCGGCGGTATGGGCGGCGGACGCTCTCATGGCGGCGGCGGTGGACGCGGAAGATAAGGGCTGCTGGTTTGACAAGCGTTCTCGCCCTCTCCGTCACCTTCGGTGACACCTCTCCCAAAGGGAGCGGCAAGACTTGGGCGATGCCGTTTACTCTTGGCTTCCCCTTTGGGGGAGCTGGCGCGCTAGCGCCTGAGAGGGTGAGCCAGTCAGATGAATCAAGCATCTGTAAATGCAAAAAGAACTGCGGTGCCAGTGGCACCGCAGTTCTTTTTGCGTGGGGTTGCTATGGTAAGGAGAAGGAGGTGTGGTTATCTGTTTTGTGATTTGACGGGAACGGGGGTTACTCGTTCTCGTAGCTGAAGATGGCATACGGATAGTAGATGTTGGCATCCATGTAGCCTGCCCAGCGGCCGGGCTTACGGGTGTAGTAGCCGATCTCGATATCGCCGCTCAGAACGCCCTTGACCAGGATCAGCATGTGGCGCAGGTAGTCCAGGCTGAACGGGTTCAGGTTCTCCCAGTGGCCGGTCAGGAACTCGTATTCCACACCGTCGTTGCGCAGCATGATCTCGGCCATGAAGTGCTCCAGTGCGGGCAGGTAGGTATCGGTGGTGCCGCCCATCATGAACATATCGCCGGAGCCGATCGCGTCACCGGTGAAGATGTAGTCCTTGTAGAAGAAGACGACCGAGCCTTCGGTGTGGCCGGGCACGGCAACGCTCTCCAGCTCCTCGGTGCCGATGCGGATGATATCGCCCTCGACCACGTTCTCCAGCTTCATATCCTCGGCAGTCAGGCCGAAGTAGCTCTTCATCGTGTTGAGGAACTCTGCGCGGTCATCCGGGTGGATGTAGGTGCGGCGCACCTTGCCGGACTTGAGCAGAGAGGGGATACCCAGAATGTGGTCACCATGCTTGTGGGTCAGCAGGATGTCCAGCTCGGCATCGGGGTTGGTGAGCACGTTCTCGCGCAGGTAAGCGTACAGATCTGCTGCGCCGGAACCGCCCATTGCGGTGTCGATGATGAGGGCTTCCTTGCCCTGATCCAGCACCCACAGGGTATCCATGCCAAAGTCCATCACGCGGGTGATGCCGTACTTGACCTGGAAGTGGCTGAACATCATGTTGGGGTTCAGCTTACCGTGCTCGGTGCGGGTGAGCGACTGGGTGAACATCCAGTTGTACGGGGTGCCGATGCTGTAAACGCGCTCCCAGACCTTGTGGGGTTCGGGCATCGAGCCGGGGGTAAAGCCCTCGTACTTGATGCAGCTGCAACCAGCGTCCTTCATGGCCTGCACAGCGTTTGCAGTCTCGCTTTCGGGCATTTCGGGGTCGTCCTGGCAGTGATATGCCCAGATGGGGGTGTTCTTGATCGCCTCAAAGGCGCCGGGGGTATTGTACCAGTGTGCGGGCACCTTGCCGCACATGGGGATAGCGGCAGCAAAGAAGTACGGGTAGGTCAGGATCATGTTCCAGACGCCGGTGCCGCCCATCGACATGCCTTCGATGTAGATACGGTCAGGGTCGATGCGGTGGGACGCAACGTACTCGTCGATCATGGCCTTGACTGCGCTGACCGTTTCCGGGTCAGTCCAGTTTTTGCCGGGGCACTGGGGAGCGATGAGGTAGGTGGGATTCTTGGCGATCTGCTCGTCCGAAATGTAGAAGGTCGCGCCATCGTTGGCGGTGAGCTGGGTGCCGTTCTCGCCAATGCCGTCCTCACCGTGCAGGAAAACGATCAGGGGCAGCTTGCCCTTCAGACCGCTCTTATAGCGGTGGGGATTGTAAGCGCAGTACTCCACGCCGGCAGCCTTGCCAGCCTTGAAGCGCTTTGCCAGATCACTGCGGCTGGATGCGTTGATCTTAACGATGCAGTTCTCGTCTGCGTCTGCGGCAAATGCAATGTTGCCGGTGCCCAGAACGCCTGCCACAGCAGCCAGAGCAGCGGTGCTGCGCAGAAAATCGCGTCGGTTCAGTTCCATGGGGGTCTCCTTTTTCTTTCGTTCTATCTTGGGTTCCGTTGTGCGCACAGCGCGCAGTGCGTAGTGTGCTGTGCGGTGGTCTTATTAATATATTAATATACTCTTTTTGGATTGTAAAGAACTTTTGTGAAATTCGGCCAAACGGACAAAGGCTCTTTGCTGTAGTTGTAGAGAAGCAACAAGAGTATGACTTTTAAAAGAGGGCTGTTTTTAGGTGAGAAAAGGGTGCCCCTCTCAGT
>CAZUDU010000234.1:0-2322 GCA_964619455.1 uncultured Faecalibacterium sp. | reverse complement strand
CGCAGGTAGGCATTGATGCTCCGGATACAGCGCTCATTGCGCACATCGTGGTGCAGCAGCATATCATACATTGCTTCCAGATCATTGTCCTGCCACGGGGTATGGCTCAGGATGCGCGCCGCCAGAAATTTGAGATGGGTAGTCAGGCGGGCAGCTTCCAGACTTTCTTCCTCAAAGGTACAGCCGTAGCTTTCCCGGATGATGCCCACCACCGCCTTGACGAACTTGAGGGTGTCGTAGGTCAGCTCCCGGTCTGCCGAGACGGTGACGAAGTGCAGCGCGATATAGCCCGCTTCGTCCGGGGGCAAAAGCACGCCGCAGCAGTCTTTGATGATCTCCAGCGCCCGCTGCCCCACCGCATATTCCCTGGGGTAGAGCATCCGCGTTTCGGACAGCATCAGGTTGGGCAGAAAGATGCCCTTGCCAGCGCGTTCCAGCGCAAAGCTGATGTGATCCACCAGCGAGATGATGCTCTGATTGCTGAGCAGGATGCTCTCGCTTTCCGCCGCAAGCGCGATGCGCTCGGCTGCCTGCATCACCTGCGGGGTGACGTTTTCCAGCATTTTGAGGAACTTTGTCTGCATCTCGTTCTGGACGTAGTAGACCTTGGACACCCGGTCGCGCTCGACCGGATCCCCCGCCCTGCGCCCAAAACCCAGACCGTTGCCCACAAGGATGGCTTCTCTGCCGTCCGGCATCACGACCGATACCGCATTGTTGTTGAACACCTTGACCGCCCGCATTGCCGTGCATCTCCTTTCCGGTCCCGTTGCCGCCATATCCAAGCAGAAAAAAGAAAAAAGGCATAAGAACCAAAGGGACGCTATTCTGCTTTCCCTCTGATGCTCATGCCTGATCAAACAGTTACACGCACTGATAAATTCGATTTTCTTTTTATGATTATACGAGCCAGCGAAAGAAAAGTCAATGCGGCGAAACGGCTGAAAAACCGCCATATTCTTTGTGCAGGCTGTATAAATCACAGCTTCTTCGCCCCGTTCGCGCCGATTGACAACCCCGCGCCCAGACAGTATACTGAGGGTGAGCCAGTTGACTCCTGAAACCTGTTCTAAGGAGGTCATCCTTTATGAAACAAAACCGCATCCTTGCTCTGCTGTGCTGTGCCGCCCTTTTGTGCGGGCTGGTAAGCGGCTGCTCCGGCAAGACCGAGACCCCCGCCTCGTCTGCATCGGCTCCGGCATCCAGCAGCGCTTCTGCCCCCAGCACCACCGTGCCGGAAAGCACCAGCCGCGCCGACACCTCGGAGCTTGCCCCCGGCAGCTTTGACGAGAACTCTATCTTCACCATCACCGGCACGGCAGAAGCCTTTGCCCCCTGTCTTGGCTGGGGACCGGGCGTGTCCGGCTGTTCGCTCAAATCGGTGATCGCCGCCGCGTCTGTGCTGGAGTGGGCGGAGACCAACCGCCTTTCCGCCCGCAATGCCGATGCCATCCAGACCACTTTTGAGGACTGGTATTCCTCCCTTGGCGAGATGGATCAGGAGAGCTTTGCCGAAGCGTACCCCATGATCCGCGAAGCTGCGCTGGAGCTTTTCAGCGACAAGCAGAACTTGACCGGGCGCATCGAAGATGCCGGTCTGGATCCCGACAAGCTGCCCGGCTGCACCCTGAAAAACTGGCAGGCGCTGCAATCCGTTCTGGACAGCTGCGTGCCGGAAGCCGTGGGCGAAGCATAAGCAAAACAAGAAAAACGGTCTGCCAATGGCAGACCGTTTTTTGTTGGTCAGAGATCAGACCTTTTTCAACACATACTGTCTGGTGCCCATGCCGACCTTTTCTGCCTGCTCCAGCGTTGCCTTCCACTCGATGTTGGGGTTGGAGTCCTTGAAGTTGTCGTGGTAGCAGTTCCAGCCGGGTGCGGCAAGGTTCTGCCCCAGCTGGCTGTTGGGCAGCGGAGTGGCGGCAAGGCAGGCATCCGCGCACGCCTGATCCAGCGCCACCGGGTCGAAGGAAGCAAACATACCGATATCCGGCAGGATGGGGGCATCGTTCTCACCGTGGCAGTCACAGTTGGGGCTGATATCCTGCACAAGGCTGATGTGGAAGCAGGGGCGGTCGTTGCAGACTGCCGCCGCGTATTCTGCCATCTTGCGGTCCAGCAGCTCGTTGGCGCTGCTGTTGACCGAATACACCGCGTCGAAGCTGCACGCGCCGATGCAGCGCCCGCAGCCCTTGCACTTGTCGTAATCAATGACTGCCTTATTCTGCTCGTTGTAGGTAATGGCATCCGAGCCGCACTCCTTGGCACAGCGGCGGCAGCCGCGGCACAGCCCCTCCTGCACGGCGGGCTTGCCGGAGTAGT
>CAZUDU010000233.1:0-2333 GCA_964619455.1 uncultured Faecalibacterium sp. | reverse complement strand
TGATTTGCGTGTAAATCGAAATGTTTTGTGGTTTTCGGTAATTTCCGGTAATACTCAAACCATACCGGAATGACCGTACCGTTTTGTCATTTTTCGAGGACCGATCTGGCCTTTGAAGGACTGCAGGGGACACAAAACAGATCGCAAAAGAACTGTTTCGGTTCGAAAACAGACTGGACAAAAAAGATAAACCGGCAATGCCTCCGGAAATAAAAATCCCCTGCTGTATGCGGAAGAGCATACAGCAGGGGAGGATAGGTCAGTGTTCAATGACCGGTAAAACGATCAGCAGTAGGGGTGCATGTAGGGGGCAGGCTCCTCGCCGCAGTACAGGCCGAAGGCATCGCAGATCCAGTAGCTGCCATCGATCTCTACACGGCACCACTGGTGAGAATACTGATTCTCGTTGACATGCTCATAGGGGATGCCAAGGATGTTCAGGCACAAACCGGTCGCACGGGTACAGCCGGCACAGGACGCCACGCCCAGCACAAGGTAACCGTAAGGATCATTATAGTGGGTAGTGGACATCGAATAGACGCCGCCTTCCTCAAACCGTTCCCGAAGGGCGGTCTTGATCCCGGCAAGCTGCTCCTTGCGGCTCTTGAGCGCAAGGGGAGTAACGATCTTGAGTGCTTCTGCATATGCTTCCGCAAATTCCTCGTCGGTCATTTTGCGCTTGAGACTCTTGTAGTTGGCAAGCTCCTCGATGGGCACGGGGGTCCAGATCAGTGCGATCTGCTCATCGGTCAGATTCAGGGAATCTCCGCGGCGCGCCCAGGCGGAGGGCTTGCGTTTTTCTGCCATGCCGTATTCAAGGTAATGCCGGATCATGGCGCCCTCATCGTTGCCGCAGGCTTCGGCAACGTCCGGGTAGGTCTTGGCATAGTAGTCGGCGTTGAAGGATGCCGCGGCACAGACGCTCAGACTCAGCTGTGCCGCCAACAGGGCACAAAAACACAGGGCAAGGACTTTTTGATGGAATTTCCGCATAAAGATACCTCCTCAGATGTGTGAATGTTCTCTCCGGCAAAAGTCAGAGGACTGCTTTCAGTATAGCACGCATCCGGAAAAAAGAAAAGAAAAAAGCACCTTCGCTGTGTCGGCAGCGAAGGTGCTTTGCTGATTGCTGATTATTTTGATTGGGTTGATTCTTTGAGATTAGTCGCTGACGTAGGGCATCAGAGCAACGTGACGAGCACGCTTGATGGCGATGGTCAGTGCGCGCTGATGGAAAGCGCAAGTGCCGGTAACACGGCGGGGAATGATCTTAGCACGCTCAGAGACGTACTTACGCAGACGGGGCACGTCCTTGTAATCGATGGTGTCGATGCGATCGACACAGAAGCTGCAAACCTTCTTGCGGCCGCGGCGGATGGGGCGCGCGGGGCGAGAGCCTTCGGTTCTTTCAAAAGCCATTGCTTATTACCTCCTATAGTATTTTTAACGGGTTGACCGTTTCGTGTCAGAACGGCAGGTCATCGCTGTCATCAATGACGGCGAAATCATCTGCACTGCCTGCGGAATAGCTGGGAGCTGCCTCCACAGCGGCCGGGCGGGCAGGGGCTGCGTTCTGGTAGGACGGAGCAGAATTCTGATAATTTGCTCCGCCGCCTGCATTGCTGTTCTTGGAGCCTGCAAAGTTGATGTTGTTTGCAACGATCTCAAACGCAGTGCGGTTGTTGCCGTTCTTATCCTGATACTGGCGGGTCTGGATACTGCCATCAATGACGATCAGACTGCCCTTCTGGAAATACTTGCAAACAAACTCTGCCTGCTGGCGCCATGCAACGATATCGATGAAATCAGCCTGACGCTGCTCACCCTGACGCGCAAAATTGCGGTCGCAGGCAATGCGAAAGCTGGCAACATTGATACCACTGGTCGTGGTACGCAGCTCGGGGTCAGCAACAAGGCGACCCATGATGGCAACAACATTCAACATAATACGAACTCCTTTTCTGTCACGAAAGGATTACTCCTCGTGAGCAATGATCAGGCTGCGCATAACGCCTTCAGTGATCTTGTACACACGGTCCAGCTCAGCGGGGAAGCTGGGCTCGCTGGTGAAGTTGATCACGGTGTAGACGCCTTCCTCCTCGTCGTTGATGGGGTAGGCCAGACGGCGCTTGCCCCACTCGTCGATGGAATCGATCGTACCGTTAGCCTCGATCAGGGACTTGAACTTACCAACCAGAGCGGTGGAAGCCTCCTC
Organism: uncultured Faecalibacterium sp.; assembly: GCA_964619455.1. Taxonomy (GTDB): domain Bacteria; phylum Bacillota; class Clostridia; order Oscillospirales; family Ruminococcaceae; genus Faecalibacterium. Next base: position 118 of record CAZUDU010000233.1, on the reverse strand, counting down.
GTCGAGAGCGGCGCTGGTAATCAGCATGGTTTCGTACTTTGCCATTTTTGTAGCACCTCCTTTTGGACTTAAGGGTCTTGCAAACACAAGACCAAGGGTACACAGAGCGCGGATCTGC
>CAZUDU010000232.1:0-2361 GCA_964619455.1 uncultured Faecalibacterium sp. | reverse complement strand
TTGTGGCGGGTGCCGTCGTATTTGGATTCCGGGTTGCCCAGACCGGCGATCAGCCAGATATCATTTGCATTCATAGTGTTTCAATACCTTTTCTGTTGTGTGGATTGTTTGGTGCAATTATTAAGTATAACATACGCGCGCGTAAAAAGATATACATTTTAAGTGAAAAATCTTCTGCGCCGGGGCCGGGACAAAAGAAAACAGGGTGCACATCCGGCACCCTGCAAAGGCTTGCGCAAAAAGCGGGCAGCTCAGCCCTGCTCCTTTTCGAGCGTTTTCTTTTTTTCGATGTAGGCTTCCATTCTGGGTGCGGCCCAGCCGTCCAGATTGGTCTGGCGCTCGCGGGCAATGCCCAGTGCTTCGGCGGGGACATCCTTGGTGATGGTGCTGCCGGCAGCGGTGTAGGCACCGTCACCCACTGTGACCGGTGCCACCAGATTGGTGTTGCAGCCGATGAAGCAGTAGTCCCCGATGGTGGTGCGGGACTTGTTCTTGCCGTCGTAGTTGCAGGTGACGGTGCCGCAGCCGAAGTTGCAGTACTTGCCCACATCGCTGTCCCCGATGTAGGTCAGGTGGCTGACCGTGTTGCCGCGTGCGAGGTTGGAGTTCTTCGTTTCCACATACGCACCCAGATGCACGCCGTAGTCGGTGACCGTGTCCGCCCGCACATGGGTGAAGGGGCCGATCTTGTTGTATGCACCGAGGTGCGCAGCATAGACCTGACTGGCGTTGACGGTGGTGCCTTCTTCAATGATGCTGTCCTCGATCAGACTGTTGGGGCCGATGACGCAGCCCGCGGCGATGCTCGTGCTGCCGCGCAGGATGGTGCCGGGCAGGATGGTGGCGCCGGGGGCGATCTGCACCGTTTCGTCGATCTCAACGGTGCGGCTCGTGATCCGGACCCCGTTTGCGATGTGGCGCAGCAGGATCTCCTCGCGGCGGGCTTCAGCAGCGTCCAGAGCAGACCGGGCGGCGTCCAGAGCGGAAGAAGAAATGTTCACAGCCATGATGAAAAAGCCTCCTTTGGGAACAGCAGTGCCCGGCAGCGGAACGTCCACGGCCGGGCAGAAGCTATATACCGACAAAAAAGTTACTCCCTTTGTTGCCGGGATAGAAAGTTGTATCCAACAGAGGGATAAATTACGGTGATAAAAGAAAATGTCTCTCAAATTTACCCCAGTATATATTACAGGAAAACTTGGTGAATTTCAAGTGATTTGCATAAAAAATATCAAGCAAATTCGGGATTTTGCACGGTGGAAAGGCGCGGATTTTCTGGTATAATGATTTAGCATTCACAAGAAAATGTTCATCGTAGGTAACGACAAGGCAGACGATGAGACCACGGCAGGAACTGCCGCGGGTCGATCAATGGAGGTAAGAACGCATGAGCAAAAAGTATCTGTACTACTTCAGCGAAGGCAATGATGCTTTCGGTGGCGACAAAGTCACGATGAAGAATATCCTGGGCGGCAAGGGCGCTGGTCTGGCAGAGATGACCGCTGCCGGCATGCCCGTTCCTCAGGGCTTTACCATCAGCACTGAGGCTTGCACTCAGTACTACAACGATGGTCGTCAGATCAACGCTGAGATCGAGGCTGATATCTTCGAGCACGTCAAGGGTCTGGAAGAGATCACCGGCAAGAAGTTCGGTGACACCGAGAACCCGCTGCTGGTCTCCGTCCGTTCCGGCGCACGTCAGTCCATGCCCGGCATGATGGATACCATCCTGAACCTGGGTCTGAACGACGAGGCTGTTGAGGGTCTGGCAAAGAAGACCAACAACCCCCGTTTTGCATACGACTGCTACCGCCGTTTCATCCAGATGTACTCTGACGTCGTCATGGAGCTGGGCAAGTCCTTCTTCGAGGAGAAGATCGACGAGCTGAAGGCTGCCAAGGGCATCAAGCTGGACGTCGAGATGACCGCAGAGGATCTGAAGGAGCTGGTCGCACAGTTCAAGCAGATCTATCTGGAGAAGCAGGGCAGCGAGTTCCCCCAGGATCCTCGCGAGCAGCTGATCGGCGCTGTCAAGGCTGTCTTCCGCAGCTGGGACAACCCCCGCGCAAACGTTTATCGTAAGATGAACGAGATCCCCTACGAGTGGGGCACTGCTGTCAACGTTCAGCAGATGGCATTCGGCAACTCCGGCATGCGTTCCGGCACCGGCGTTGCATTCACCCGTGACCCCGCCACCGGCGCTAAGAAGCTGATGGGCGAGTACCTGATCAATGCTCAGGGCGAGGACGTCGTTGCTGGTATCCGTACTCCGGAACCCATCAGCAAGCTGCACGAGGAGATGCCCGAGGTCTACGATCAGTTCGTTGAGATCGCTGGCCGTCTGGAGAACTACTTCCGCGA
>CAZUDU010000231.1:0-2363 GCA_964619455.1 uncultured Faecalibacterium sp. | reverse complement strand
GCCATGTTGGGCATGCCCATCGAGTTGCTGATCTCGGTGGTGATGCCGCCGGGAGCGATGGCATTGCAGCGGATATTGTCGTTCTGATACATGAAGGAGGTATTCTTGGTAATGGAGTTCATTGCTGCCTTGGATGCGCAGTAGATCGCACCGGCGCAGGAGTGGCTGCCGCCCATCGAGGTGACATTGATGATGTTGCCGGCTCTGCCGTTGGCCTTGAAGTAGCCCACTGCCTTGCGGATGGCTGCAAACGGGCCGTAGACGTTGACCTTCATCACCTGCTCGTACTTTTCATCAGTGGCATCGCCAATGGGGCTCATATCGTCCATGATGCCCGCGTTATTGATCAGGACATCCAGTGCGCCGAACTTCTCAATGGCAAAGTCGATCATGCCCTCGTTGGTCTCGCGTGCGGAAACATCGCCCACATACACAGCCACCTCACCGGCTTCGCCCTTCAGGGACTCTGCCAGCTGCTCCAGACGCTCCTTGCGGCGCGCGACTGCAACGACCTTTGCACCCTCCTTGACGCAGGCCTCCACGATGGCCTTGCCCATGCCGGAGGATGCGCCCGTGACTACCATTACCTTGTCCTTCAGTTTCATGCCGATACTCCTTTTGTTGTATTCATGCAAGTTGATTCAACATTTCGAACCACTTTTGCTCAATATACCATATCAGCAGCTGTCTTGTCAATCTCATTCGGTTTCTAACGAGGTGCCGCCCTGCTGCACAGCCTCGCCCTCTTCGTCATTGCTTGCGCAATGCCGCCTATCCCAAGGGGAGAGTCAAGAGCGAAACCGCAAACGTTGCTGCGCCGCCAGAGCCTTCCTCTTGAGGGGAAGGCGGCTGGCGAACGAAGTGAGCCTGAGAGGGTCACTTCTTACTTGAAAAATCCCTTCTTCTCCCCCAGTGCGATCACGTCGCAGAACACACACCGGCTCTTGGTGGAAAGGCTCACATCCTTATGGTAGCAGCCAAAGAACCACTTCTCGTACTGCACCCGCAGCAAAAGCCGATCCAGAAAATCGTGCAGTTGGTTGCTCTCACCGCTGGCAAGCACCGTAAAATCCAGAAATCTGCTTGGCGCGTCGTGGGTCAGCACATAATCCACTTGATCCCCGCACGCCGCAAGGCTCTGCTCGCAGTAGGCGTATTCCTCCTCGGAGGGCATCTCCGCCTTCCACCAGTTGACCCCGACCTCGCGGTCCTCTTTATCCTGGCTTTCTGCGCCGCCAAAGCAGAGCCAGCGCTTGCCTTCCAGCTCCAGCACACTGCCGCGGCAGACATGGTAGACATTGCCCCCAAGGCACTGTACCCGCCCGCCGAACTTCTCCTCGACCGGGTACTGCGCCAGCAGGTCGTAGTTCTCATGGCTTCCGTCCAAGAACAGCAGCGTATAGGGGCGTTTGCGCAGCCAGTCCAGCTTTTTCTGCTCCTGCTTGCTGCCGTCCCACACAAAACCGAAATCGCCCAGCACGATGACGGTATCCTTTTTTCCCAGCCAGCGCAGCTTACCCTGCCGGAATCGTTCCAGCTCGCCGTGAGTATCGCCCGTGAGATATACCATTCCGTTCCTCCTCTGCCGGATGAGAAAGCCATGCAAAGCCCTTGTCACATCCCGGCAAACCTGTTATTATAAAGAGTACAATCCTGTTTGTACCATGCCCCGAAGTTCCGGGCATATCTTATTTATATTATCGCTTTTTGAGGGAATTGTCCACATGAAACGTATTTTTGCACTTTTTTTGTCCGCCGTCGTTCTGCTCAGCGTGCTGATCCTGCCCGCCGGGGCAATGTTTGACCCCAGCCCCGTATATCAGGTGCAGGCTCAGAGCGCCTACATCGTCAACACCGACACCAACATCATCGTTTACGATAAAAGCAGCACAAAGCAGGTGCCGGCAGGCGGTCTGACCAAATACATGACCCTTGCGCTGCTGCTGACCGACTACGCCGACCAGCTGGACGACACCTTCAAGATGCCGTTCGCCATTTCGGACTACGTCTACCGCACCGACAACGCAGATATGCGCTCCAACGAGACCTTCACCTACCGAGAAGCCATGTACGCCATGCTCACCCGCAACGCCAACGAAGCCGCCATGGGTCTTGCCTACGAGCTTTCGGGCGGGGATCTGACCGGCTGGGTGAGCCGGATGAACACCCTCTCGGAGCGCATCGGCACCACCGGCAGTGTCTGGACGGATGCCTGCGGCATCGACAGCGGCAACCTGACGACCGCCGTGGATATGTACCTGATCCTGCGCTACCTGATGAGCTTTGATGCCTTTGTGGAGGTATCCGGCGCGGCGACCTTCACCATGCCCGCCAAGGAGAAGCACAACTCCTCCTCGGTGCTG
>CAZUDU010000230.1:0-2425 GCA_964619455.1 uncultured Faecalibacterium sp. | reverse complement strand
TCGCTTCGTCCGCCTGCCTGCTCACCGTTATCATCTGCCTGTGCTGGTGCAACGGCGATACCCTCATCCGCCTGTTCCGCGATGACCCCGCCGTGACCGCCGTAGCCCTGCCCGCATTCCGCTATCAGTGCCTTGCCATGTTCCTGCAGCCGGTCATCGTGGTAGCCAGCATGATGTTTCAGAGCATCGGCAAATCCGGGCGCGCCACTTTCCTTGCCTGCTGCCGGCAGGGCTTCTGCTTCATCCCGCTGATCCTCACCCTGCCCCGGATGTACGGTCTTGTGGGCATCGAGATCTGCCAGCCCATCGCAGACATCCTGACCTTCCTCGTCTCGCTGCCATTCCTGCTGAGCTTTTTGAAGGAACTGAAACAGATGCCGCAGGAAGAGCCGGCCTCCATCTCCTAGAATTTTCCGACAGCCGTGCGTTTCTGCAATGAAATGCACGGCTGTTTCGTTTTATAGATAGAACGATGCGAAAGGAGCAATGGTCTTTCATGCAAAAGAGGGTTCTGAAACCGTATCCCCCTGCCCGAGTCGGCTGCGCGGCGGTCTGCATCCTGCTGGCAGCTGCTCTTGGCTGTGGCTGCGCTGCGCCCGACACGGCACAGCCGCCTGCGTCCTCTGCTCCCGTACAGCAGACTTCGCTCTATGACAGCAGCATTCTGGAAGACGGCAGGCTGCGTTTGCTGTCTGACCCGAACGGTTCCAACGGCAGCACCATCCTCTGCGGCGGCAAGGTGCTCTATCAGGGCAGCCGCAGCGAGTCTCTCTCGCTCGTTCCGGACAAACTGACCGGCAGCATCGATCACTACTGGCGGTGCTGGTCTGACCCCACGGTGCCCGGCAGCCGTTCCAGTGCGCTTTACGACAAAACCGGGACGCAGCTTCTCTTTTTTGACGAAGACCTCACCGCCGAGCGTTTTGGAGAGCTGCTCGTTTTACAGCACGCCCCCTCGTTTGATGGCGTATACGATACTTACGGCAGCTGCCGGGTGGTCGAGCTTGCCACCGGGCGGGAGCTTCCCGTGCCGGAAAACGCCTATCGCTGCGTTGTCGTGGGCGAGTTTCTGGTGTTCAACTGCTACACCCGCCCGGACGATCTGCCCGCCGGCGCCTACGACGAGGACAGCTTCTACCACACCTCTGCCATCGTGACCGACTTTGACGGAACAGTGCTGCTGGAAGTACCGCACTGCCTTGTCAGCGATCTGTATGACCTCAGCCCGCTCGGAGCGGATTGGATCCAGCTGGAGCTGTACGAACCGGACTACCGCCGGGTCGATTCTGTCCTCTACGCTCCTGCCACCGGCGAATGGATCTCTGGTTACAACCAGACCTGCGGAGAGGAGCTTTTCTGCCTTTCTACAGAAAACGGCTATCAGGTCGTCGATTTTTCCAACTCAACACGCCCTGTGCTGGGCACCTTTGAGGCACCGGTCCAGGTCTTTACGCCCGACATCGCGGTGCTGTGGCACTCGGCAGACGGAGAATACTTCTACGAGCTGCACGACCTTGCCGCCGGCGAGGTCTTCCGTCTGCACGACTATGCCGCCGGGGAGGAGCATATCGCCGCTTATCTGCCGGACGAGACCCTGCGTATCTATGACCGCCGCACCGGCGAGCTGCTTTTCAGCACCTTGCTGGACGATTTTGAACCGGAGAACACTTACCTCTACTTTGAAGCAGATGAACTGCTGCGGGTGAGCAATTACACTTCTTCGGAGCGCTCCCGCTACTACACAGCCAGCGGCACCGTCTCCGCGCTGGAAACCGCCTTTGAGACCTACGACACCATCTACCCGCTCACGACCGATGCCGATGGCACCGTATTCTACTGGGCGCGCCGCACTGCACCCGGCGGAGCAGGTTCGCTGCTGGATGTGATCGACGGACAGGGCAAGGTGCACATCCGCAGCCTTGCGAACTGTTACAGCTTCTATGGCAATGCCGAGCAGCTCCCGCCGGGCATCTTCATCGCGCAGAAAGGCTTCTACTACGGCTGGATGGATACCACTGGGCAGTGGATCTACTGCCGCAGCATTTTCTCCTCGCTCCCTGCCGAAGAGGGCAGCTCGTATTACTACTGATACCGGAGGTGTTTTTGATGAAACGACCCATGATCTCCCGTCGCAGCTTTCTGCTGGGGCTTGCCGCATGTTCTGCCTCCGGACTTTTCAGCGGGTGTGAACACAGCAGCTCTGCCGCCCTGCAGCCTTCCGGCTCTGATCCAGTCACCGAGGAGCTGCCCACTGCCGAGCCGTTCCTGACCGAAGAAGAATTTCCGCTGCTGGACGGCAGCACCGCCTGCATCCCGCTGATGGCGCAGATGATGGCCGATACCGTCATCGGGATGGATCTTGAAACTGCACAGAGCAGCATCTCGGTCAGCACCACCGCCTATGCGTGGGAGCGGTTCGGCTTAT
>CAZUDU010000229.1:0-2432 GCA_964619455.1 uncultured Faecalibacterium sp. | reverse complement strand
TCATTGCACTGACCTTTGTGGCGCTGGGCACCTCGCTGCCGGAGCTGGTCACTGCCATCACCTCCCTGACCAAGGGGCATGGTGCGCTGTCGCTGGGCAATGTCATCGGTGCGAATGTGTTCAATCTGGTGCTGGTGAGCGGTGTTTCGGTCACGCTGGCACCCTTTGCCATCCCGCAGAGCTCCACCATCGCCGGCATGAATGCTTCGCTGGTGATGGATATCCCGGTGATGTTCGCCGTCATGATGCTGCTGACCCTGCCTGCGCTCTTCAAGGGCAAGCTGACCCGTGTGCAGGGCATTGCGCTGCTGTGCATCTATGCAGCGTTCTGTGCGGTGCAGTTCAGCATCTGAGCCCTTTCAGCTCAGCGCTTCGCAAGGAAACACCAAATACCAAAAGCCCCTCTCTGCCTTGCGGCGGAGAGGGGCTTTTTGCGGTGAGAGCTTATTTTGCGGCGTTTGCCTTTTGCAGCCAAATGCTGCCGATATCCAGTGCGTTGTACAGACCGTGCTTGGTGGTTTGACGGGCTACACGCTCCTGCGGAGCCTTGGTGGTGTCGGTAGACAGCAGCATCAAATGCACCTTGTCTGCCACATCCTGCCCGTTCACCGGGGTGGTGGTCAGGATCTGGAGATACAACACATAAGGGTCGGTCATACGGCCATAATACAGCTCGTTGTCCTTACGGACGAGGGGCTGACCTTTGTAAGTCAATTTGGGTGTAAAAGCCATCTTGAAAGCCTCCCTGTCATTTGGTTTCACATTAGTATATCATATCTATGGCATGGGATGCAAGCGTTTGTCCTTTCCGGGCGTTCGATTTCACAACCGATTCACAGCTGTATGCTGTGGAAGGAGAGAAAAAGCCATCCACAAAAGACTTGCCCTCCGCGCAGGTTGTGTTATACTTATAAAAGAAGAAAAATGACCGGAAGCGAGGGAGACAGCATGGCAGATTATCAGGAATACCGGCGCAGGGTGCTTCACCGACGTTGGCGGCGCCGTTTTATGGCGATCTTTTTGGTGCTGCTGCTGCTGCTCGTCAGTGCAGTGAGCGTTCTGTGGAAGACCCTCCACCGTGAAACGCCGCAGTCCGGTCCGCAGCCGGATACGATCCTGAGCGCAGTGGACGGGGACGGCGCATGGAATACGATCGCCTACCCGGTCGTGCAGACCCTCAGTGTGCAGACCCTTGCGGACAGCAACGAAACAGCGATGGATTTCCGTCTGGCGGCACTGCCGGAGAGCGCCCCGGTGGAAAAGAGCTGGTTCCATGATGCAAGCTTTGTGGGCGACAGCCTGACGCAGGGCTTGCAATTATACGCAGAAGGGCTGCCGGAGGCGATGTATTGTGCCTACAAGGGCATTGGCCCCAACAGCGTGGTCAACGGCACGAGCTGCAAGCGCGCAGACGGTGTGGCAGAAGTTCCGCTGGAAGCACTGACCGCCCAAAAACCAAAGGCGGTGTATCTGCTGCTGGGCACGAACGTGCTCACGAGGGACGCCGATTATACCGGTTTTCTGACCTATTACCGCCTGATGCTGGATATGATCCAGCAGACGCTGCCCAATGCACAGATCTATGTACAGTCCATCACGCCGGTGCGCCCGGAGGTGAGCCAGTCCAAGAACCACGAAGGGCTGAACCGTGACCGGCTGTGTGCCATCAACAACGAGCTGGCCGCCATCGCACTGGAAAAGGGGTGCAGCTTCCTGAACTTGTGGGAGGTGCTGGCGGACGAAAACGGCGACCTCATCGAGGAATACGCCCAGCCGGACGGCTACCACCTCAAGCAGACGGGCTATGCGGCATGGGTAGAATACCTGTGCAGCCACACCGAAGCTGAATGAACCCAAAAGCCATGCACGACACAGTATGTGAAGTGCATGGCTTTTTTTGCAGGACATGCGCACTCAGCCGCTGACGCGGCAGCTCTCCCGGCGGGAGTGCTAGGATCGGGGCGGGAAAGGCTATCGCTTTCCCCATAGGGGAGCTGGCACGGCGTAAGCCGTGACGGAGAGGGCGAGGATGCCAAAGGGCAACCGCGTTCCCTCTTACTTTTTGGCTCCGGGCAAAAGGTAGCTGTAATAGGCGGTCTTTCCGGCAAGAACATCATCATAGAACTGCTGCTTGTGGTCGATGTAGGCAATGGCGTCCTGCAAGGCAGCGATGGAGCGCAGCAGCTCCTGCCGCTTGTCTTCTAAGATCTGCTTGCGCTGCGGGATGGAGCTTTCTCCCTGCAGGCACAGAGCGGTGTAATCCTTCATATCTGCAATGCCCATGCCGCAGTTCTTCAGGCAGTTCAGCCCGTTGATCCACTGGATATCCTGCTCGCTGAACACGCGGTAGTTGCGGCTGTCCCGCTTGACGTTGGGTACAAGCCCCTCGTTGCAGTAGAACTTGAGATTTTCGTAGCTCATGCCGGTCATCT
>CAZUDU010000228.1:0-2437 GCA_964619455.1 uncultured Faecalibacterium sp. | reverse complement strand
GCTGTCCACGACCGGCATATTCACGCCGTCCAGCCAGACCGAAGCGAGGATGGAACCGGCAGCTGCCAGCGAGTCGATGGGGTTGGAAAAGAGCATGCACGCGGGCTGGCGCTCCATTGCGCAGGCACAATACAGTACCAGACCGCCGGTGGTCGAGCCGATGGTCTGCGGCAGGCAGAGAGCCTTGCCCGCCAGCGGCTTGCCGTGCAGCTCAGGGTTGTTCTGGTCGCCGCAGGTCGCCTTTTTGTCACCGAACTGCAGGGCGCTTTGCAGGGATGCCAGTGTGTTGAAACCGCTGTGGGTCACCACGGCTTCTGCGGTGACCGTACCGGGCGCGATCACCCGTCCGACAAATTCTTTCATATCACTTGCCTCCTTTGGTGATCATTTCAAGGATCTCGGCCTCGGTGTAGTACCGCGCGGTGGTGTAGGTGCGCAGCTTATTCGAGGAGGTGATCACGTTCATGCTCTTGCACAGAGGGTTGTTCATGTACATCAGCGGGCAGATGTAAGAGAGGATCACGCCGGTCTCTGCCAGACGGCGGGCGTATTCGGTCTTCTCAAACTCTGCCTTCACGGCGGGGGCGGTGGTGAACACGGTGGGGATCTGAACCTTTTTCTTGCCGGAGGCTTTCAGTCCGTTCTCCACGGCGATCGTCCAGTCGGTCAGCTGCTGCAAGCTCATGTGCGGGCAGCCCACAAAGCAGAGCTTGGGGGCGGCATCCGGGTTCTTCCACATGACGGGGTAGTTCTCCTGTACGCGGCGCAGCTCAGCATCGTCGATGACATAGACCTTGGCATTTTCCGCGATCAGCGCTTCGCCCAGCTCCTGTGCTTCCGGGGTCAGCCCGGCAATGTGATACAGACCCACGGCACCGTTGGAGGCGGTGGCGGCGCCGAAGTCCTTGAGGTAAGCGCGGTTTTCATCGTTCAGCTCGGTGCCCAGCCACTGCTCCATGCCCATCACATAGGGCACGTCCTCCATGACCTTCATACCGATGGCACTGCCCAGAAGCTGCGCTTCCGGCTTATGGGTGCACTCTACCCGTACGATCCAGGTGGCCTTGCGTCCTTCATCAGTCAGAAGACCGAAATTGGGCACGACACCGGCGATGGAACCCATGATGTCCATGATGCCGGAGTTGCGGTTGCAGCGTGCGCCCAGCACCGAGTTTGCGTAGACCACGGCAGAGGACTCTGCCCAACTCAGGATCTCGCCCTTTTTCGGGGTGTTGCCCTGCTGATCCAGATAGCACGCGCAGGTGTAGGCGTTGGGATCCATCAGGCCAAGCTCACCCAGCTGCTTTTCATAGCTTTCCTGCTTGGTGTACATGAATTTATTGAAAACCAGTTTTTGCAGGAAGTTCGCCGGAACGTTCGGATCCACCGGGCGGGGATCGACCGAGAACTGCTGTTTGGAGATGGCACCTGCATCAATGAGCTGCTGCATCAGGTCAAAGACTGGCCCCATCATCTTCAGGCCAAACGAGGTGACCAGATGGTTGTATTCGCTGGTGACCGGCACCAGCTTGTCTGCGCCGAAGGTCTCGCCGTACATGACCAGCGTTTTCATGACCTTTGCCATGGTCTGGCCCTGTGCTCCATCAAGGATGGCCTGCTGCTCCTGTGTTAAGTACATAGAATGATCCTTTCTTTCTCCTGCCGGGGACGGCAGAGGATTTTACAGCTTCATACAAACATCCCAAGCCTGCCAGATCACGGTGCGCAGGTTGCCCACCTTGCTGGCATCGCCCACGATGTGAACATGCTTCTGTTTTTCGGCCAGAGGTGCGGGGCGGTAGCCCACGGACAGGATCACGTTGTCTGCCGCGATCCTGAACTGCGTGCCGTTCTTGTCCTTGACCAGAACGCCGTCCTTTTCAATGGCAGCGACCCCGGTCTCCAGATGGACCGGAACCTTGTTGGCTTCAAAGAAATCACGCAGGAAGCTGGTGTTGGCAAGGCAGATGCCCGGGGTTGTGATCAGATCGTCCTGCATTTCCACGATGGTCGGGTGCTTGCCCTGCAGGTAAAGCTCATAGGCGATCTCACAGCCGGTCAGACCGCCGCCGATGATGGCGACATTGTCGCCCACTTCCTGCTTGCCCAGCAGATAGTCCACGGCCTGGATGCCCAGCTCAAAGCCGGGGATGGGGAGCTGGTTTGCCTTGGAGCCGGTAGCGATGATGACCTCATCCGCCTTGCAGCTCTCGAGGTTCGTGACCTCGGTGTTCAGCTTGACTGTGATGTTGGGGTAGCGGGTCAGCTCCCGGCGGTACCATGCAATGAGCTGGCGATCCTTCTCCTTGAAGGAGGGCGCAGCTGCTGCGATGAATACACCGCCCAGACGGTCGCTCTTTTCATAAAGGGTGACCGTGTGCCCGCGCTTGGCGCAGACCAGAGCGGATTCCATGCCGCCGATGCCGCCGCCGATGAC
>CAZUDU010000227.1:0-2451 GCA_964619455.1 uncultured Faecalibacterium sp. | reverse complement strand
AGGCAGGGCGCGTGCGCAATCTGGAAGCAGGCGAGATCTGCTCCGAGATCTATACAGCTCAAAAGGACATCGGGGAGCGCATCTCCCACATCGTCCTGATGGGCATTGGCGAGCCGCTGGATAACTTCGATGAAGTGATGCGCTTTCTGGAGAACATCTCTTCGCCGGAGGGTGTCAACATCGGCATGCGGAACATCAGCCTGTCCACCTGCGGCCTTGTCCCCAAGATCGATCTTCTGGCGGAAAAGAAGCTTCAGCTCACCCTGTCGGTCTCGCTCCATGCCCCCAACAACGAGATCCGCAGCGGCATGATGCCGGTCAACGATGCGTACCCCGTCGAGCAGCTCATGCAGGCGGTGCGCCGCTATCAGGACACCACCGGCCGCCGGGTCAGCTTTGAATATTCGATGGTGCGTGGTGTCAACGATTCGGATGCCTGCGCAAAGCAGTTGGCAAACCTGATCCGCGGCATGGGCGCGCACGTCAACCTGATCCCCATCAATCCGGTGGATGGCAGCCCGTATTCTGCGACCGATGCAGCAAACGTGCGCCGTTTCCAGCAAAAGCTGGAAAGCCTTGGCGTCAACGCAACGGTCCGCCGCCGCCTTGGCAGCGAGATCAGCGCCGCATGCGGTCAGCTGCGCCGGGATGAGATGAACGGCAAGGGATAAAAAGGGAGAGACCTATGAAGCTTGCAGGAAAAACAGATGTCGGGCGCGTACGGCAGGATAATCAGGACGATTATCGTGCAGGTCAGCTGCCCGGCGATGCCGTGTGGGCATTGGTGTGCGATGGCATGGGCGGTGCACGCGGAGGCAGAGAAGCCTCGCAGAGCGCCTGTGATGTGATCGAGAGCTGTTTCCAACAGCAGTATGCAAAATGCCTGCCCGGTGAGGAAGAGAGCTTTTTGAAAAAGACCCTGATCTATGCAAACCGGGCCGTTTTTCAAAAAGCAGCAAAGGATGAATCGCTTGCCGGGATGGGAACAACGGCGGTTTGTGCACTGATCCGTTCCGGCAAGGCATACCTGTGCCACGCTGGAGACTCCCGCGCGTATCTGTACCGGAACAACGAACTGATCCAGCTGACCCACGATCACTCCTATGTACAGGAGCTGGTGGACTGCGGGACGATCACGCCGGAGGAAGCGGAGCATCATCCGCAGAAAAACATCATCACCCGTGCACTGGGCGTGGACTACCGGCTGGAGCCGGAGTTTACCCCCGCAGAGCTTTGTGCCGGAGATGTTCTTCTGCTGTGCTCGGACGGCTTGACCAACGCTGTGCCAAAAGAGCAGCTGGAGACCTTGCTGAACACAAAACCGTTCTACGATCTGCCGGACGCTCTGGTCCATGCCGCGAATGAGAACGGCGGCCCGGATAACATTACCGCACTTTTATTGGGCGTGGAACCGATGGAGGTGCGGCATGGATAATCTCATCGGAAAAAAACTGGATGGCCTGTATGAGGTGCGGGAACTGATCGGTTCCGGCGGCATGGCAAATGTCTATAAAGCAGTCATGCTGGGCGAAAACGGCCCGATCCCTGCCGGAACAGCCGTAGCAGTCAAGGTCCTGCGGCAGGAATATATGCACGATCCGGATCTTGTGCGCCGCTTCAAGAACGAATCCAAAGCGATCTCGCTGCTTCATCATCCCAACATCGTCAAGGTGTACGATGTCTCGGTCAGTGAAGAGCTGCAATATATCGTGATGGAATATGTGGACGGCATGACACTGCGCGCTTATCTGAATGAACGCGGCGGAAAGATCTCCAGCCGGGAGGCGGTGCATTTCATCTCTCAGATCCTGAAGGCACTGGAGCACGCGCACGCTAATGGCGTTGTGCACCGGGATATCAAGCCGCAGAACATTATGCTGCTGGACAACGGTCAGCTCCGGATGATGGATTTTGGCATTGCGCGTGTCTCGCGCGCGGATAATCCGCTGCTGGTCGGCAAAGCGATGGGCAGTGTGCATTATATCAGCCCGGAGCAGGCAAAGGGCGACGAGACCGATTGTACCAGTGATCTTTACTCCATCGGCGTGATGATGTATGAGATGCTGTCGGGGCATCTTCCGTTCGATGCTGAGGATGTAGTCGAGGTCGCGCGCAAGCAGATCTCGGAGCAGCCCAAGGCCCTGCGGGAACTTGTGCCGGAAGTCCCGGTAGGCCTTGCCGAGATCACAGAAAAAGCAATGGCAAAGCTGCCCGCAAACCGTTATGCTTCTGCACGCGAGATGCTGGACGCATTGGACGCGTATGTACAGGATCCTTCTGTGCAGTTTGATTATCAGTATCCTACAGAAGACGCACCCGAAAAGGCGGTGAACCAAAACATGAATCAAAACCATTCCAAGCGGCAGGCAGAGCCTGCTGCACCCCGCAAGGCAAAGCCGCGCAAAAAGCGCCGGTCGATCTTTCTGCCGGTGCTGTTCGGCATCACGATCG
>CAZUDU010000226.1:0-2453 GCA_964619455.1 uncultured Faecalibacterium sp. | reverse complement strand
TTTTTGAGCTGTGCGGTGGAGGCGCTCACAAGGTCGATGCAGCCCCAGCTGGTGTAGCCCATCACCTCCACGCCGTCCCGGATGGCGTTGCTTACCTCGATGAGGTGGCGGCGCAGATAGTCGATGCGGTAATCGTCCTGCACGGTGTAGCTGCCCTTGCCGTCCGGCACGAGGGTGTCCACTGCGCCCAGACCATTCTCCACGATGAACAGCGGCTTCTGGTAGCGGTCGTAGAACTGGTTGAGCACGATGCGCAGCCCGATGGGGTCGATCTGCCAGCCCCATTCGCTGGTCTTCAGGTAGGGGTTGGCGGCGCCGCCCATGATATTGCCCTCGCACTGGTCGTAGGGCTTGCCGCTCTCGCAGGCACTGGCGTAGTAGCTGAAGGAGATGAAGTCCACCGTGTTCTTCAGTGCCTGCTCGTCCTCCGGGGTGATCTCCAGATGCACGTTCTGCTGGGCAAGATAGTCGTTGAGGTACTTGGGATAAGCGCCGCGCACATGAACGTCTGCAAAGAAATAATTCTTCTGCTCGGTTTTGAGGGTGGCGAGCACATCTGCCGGGTCGGGGGTCAGCGGGTAGGTGGGCACGGCAAGGATCATGCAGCCGACCATCGCGCCGGGCATTTTCTCGTGCGCCAGCTTGACCGCCAGTGCGGATGCGACCAGCTCGTGGTGGATCGCCTGATACAGATCCTGTGCGGTCAGCTCAGACTTGGGGGTCAGGATGCCGCCGCTCATCAAAGGCGAGTCGAGGATGGAGTTGATCTCGTTGAAGGTCAGCCAGTATCTGACCCGCCCTTTGTACCGCTCAAACAGCACCTCGCAGAAGTGCAGGTAGAAGTCGATGAGCTTGCGGCTGCGCCAGCCGTCATACGCCTGCGCCAGATGCAGGGGGGTCTCATAGTGGGAGATGGTGATCAGCGGCTGGATGCCGTACTTTTCGCATTCTGCGATCACGTTGTCGTAGAACTGCAGGCCCTTTTCGTTGGGGGTCGCTTCGTCACCAAGGGGGAAGACACGGCTCCATGCAATGGAAAAGCGGAACACCTTGAAGCCCATCTCGGCAAAAAGCCGGATGTCCTCTTTGTAGTGGTGGTAGAAGTCTACGGCGACCAGTTTCATGTTGTCGGCAGTCGGCTCGGCGGTCGGTGCACCCTTGATGCCGCGGGGCATGATATCCTGAATGGACAGTCCCTTGCCGTCCTCGTTGTAAGCACCCTCGCACTGGTTAGCGGCAACAGCGCCGCCCCAGAGGAAGTTCTGGGGAAATTGGATCTTCATGGAAAATGCTCCTTTCCGGAAAGAACAGCTCGTTCCCGGTGAAAATTCGGATATGCAGAGAGCGGAACATCTCTGCACAAGGCCGCTGAGATGTCCCGCTCTCCGTATGATGAAACAGGGGGATGATATGGATGTGTTAAAGTGCGGGGATCACTTGTCCTCGTTGTAGGTCAGGAACACGCCGATGAACGCAGCGACCATGCACAGCATGGACACGACGATCGCAACGACCATGCCGCCGATAGAACCCGTTGCGGGATCCACGAAGGAAGGCCAGGAGAAGACGCCCAGAGCACCCAGAGAGTACTGCACGGTGTTCAGTGCGACCAGGACCGCGCCGCCGATGGCGGAAACGATGCAGGTGATGGCGAAGGGAGTCTTCTTGGGCAGGGTGATGCCGTAGATCGCAGGCTCAGTGATGCCGGCGATGGCGGAGATGAAGGCCGGGGGGCACAGGCTCTTGATCTTGACGTTCTTGCTCTTGACCCAGATGGCAGCCACAGCGCCCATCTGTGCAAAGGTGGTGCCCAGCATGCCGGACATGACGGTGGTGGAGCCGGAGATGCCAAGGTCATTGATGCCCAGAGGCACGACTGCCCAGTGCAGACCGAACATGACAAGGATCTGCCAGAAGCCGCCGACCACAGCGCCCATCAGAACGGAGCTGAGGCTGTTCAGCCAGCCCAGAGCGGCGTTCAGACCCTGAGAAGCCAGAGAGGTGACCGGGCCGATGACCCACAGAGTCAGGCAGAAGGTCACGGTGCAGGTGATGAGCGGCACGGCGAACAGCTTGACGCTTTCCGGAACGTGCTTCGCGTACAGCTTTTCAAACCATGCAGCAAAGGCGATGGAGCAGATGATGGGGAGCACGCTGGAGGTGTAGTCGCCGGTCGCGGGCATCAGAACGGGGATGCCGAACAGGCTGTCATGCACTACAGTACTGGAAGCGACCAGAGAGGGGTACAGCAGACCAGCGGCGATGACCAGACCTTCCATCTCCGGCAGACCAAACTTGCGGGAAGCGGTGAATGCCAGCAGGATGGGCATGAAGTAGAAGAAGCAGTCGCCCAGAGAATACAGGATGTTGTAGGTGGAGCCTGCACCGTCGATCAGCCCGGCGGCAGCAGCCAGTGCCAGTACGCCCTTGATGATACCGCAGGCAGCCATGAC
>CAZUDU010000225.1:0-2454 GCA_964619455.1 uncultured Faecalibacterium sp. | reverse complement strand
TCCTTAGGAGGAAACAATTGTGAGAGTAGGTCTTGACATCGGCAGCACCACCATCAAATGCGTGGTGCTGGATGAACATGATGCGCTGCTGTATTCTACATACGAACGGCATTACAGCCATATTCTGGAGAAGGCGCAGGAGCTGTTGCGCCGCATCGACTCGGAACAGCTTCACGGTGAACCGGCTATGCTGAGCATTTCCGGTTCTGCAGGCATGGGCCTTGCCGACAGCTGCGGCGTGCCCTTTGTACAGGAGGTGTTCTCCACCCGCGTTGCCGTCAAGCGCTTCGTTCCCGCCACCGACTGCGTGATCGAGCTGGGCGGCGAGGATGCCAAGATCCTGTTTTTGACCAATGGCACGGAGGTTCGCATGAACGGCAGCTGTGCCGGCGGCACCGGTGCGTTCATTGATCAGATGGCGACTTTGCTCAAGATGAGCGCCGATGAGATGAATACCGCCGCAGAGCAGGCACAGCGCACCTATACCATCGCGTCCCGCTGCGGCGTGTTCGCCAAGAGCGACGTGCAGCCGCTGATCAATCAGGGCGCCCGCACTGAGGATATCGCTGCCAGCATTTATAAGGCCGTCGTCAACCAGACCATCGCCGGTCTGGCACAGGGGCGCCCCATCAAGGGCAATGTGCTGTATCTGGGCGGCCCGCTCACCTTCAGCACCGTGCTGCGCCACAGCTTTGATGAAGCTCTTGGCGTTGTGGGCACCTGCCCGGAAAACAGCCTGCTCTATGTTGCTCTGGGTGCAGCACTGTATGCTGACAAGTCCTTTGTGCTGTCGGACGTTGCCGCTGCACTGGACGAGTATTCTGCAACGGCGACCTACGCCAGCGAGCCGCCGCTGTTCGCCAATAAGGAAGAGTACGAGGTCTTCCACGCACGCCACATGTCCCACAGTGTGCCCCGCGTGGCCTTCAGCGCGCAGAGCGGCCCGGTGCACATCGGCATCGACTCCGGTTCCACCACCATCAAGCTCGTGGTCGTGGACGAAAAGAGCCAGATCCTTTACACCAACTACCAGCCCAACCTCGGCAACCCGCTGCCGCTGATCCGGGAGCAGCTGCTCAAGATCTACGAGGAGCACCCCGGCATCCAGATCGCCAGCGTGACCACCACCGGTTACGGCGAGGAACTGGTCAAGAACGCTTTCCGCTGCGATTACGGTCTGGTCGAGACGGTGGCGCACTTCACCGCCGCCAAATACTTTATGCCGGACGTTGATTTCATCATCGACATCGGCGGCCAGGACATGAAGTGCTTCAAGATCGAGGATGGCGCGATCAGCAACATCTTCCTGAACGAAGCCTGTTCTTCCGGCTGTGGCAGCTTCTTGCAGACCTTTGCGCAGGCGCTGGGCTACGATGTCAAGGAATTTGCCGCACTGGGTCTGTTCGCAGACCGTCCGGTGGATCTGGGCAGCCGCTGCACCGTGTTCATGAACAGCTCGGTCAAGCAGGCACAGAAGGACGGCGCTTCCATCCAGAATATCTCTGCTGGTCTGTCCATCAGCGTGGTCAAGAACGCACTGTACAAGGTCATCCGCGCTTCCAGCCCGGAAGAGCTGGGCAAGAAGATCGTTGTGCAGGGCGGCACCTTCTACAACGAAGCCGTTCTCCGCGCCTTTGAAAAGGAAATGGGCGTAGAGGTCATCCGCCCGGATATCGCCGGTCTGATGGGCGCTTATGGTGCAGCCCTGTATGGTCAGCGCCAGAGCCAGAAAAACAACCAGACCACCTCCGCCATGATGAGCCAGGTGGAACTGGAGCGCTTTGAGCAGAAGGTCGTCAGCGTCAAGTGCAACGGCTGCGGCAACCACTGCCAGCTCACCGTCAACACCTTTGCGGACGGGCGCAAGTTCATCTCCGGCAACCGCTGCGACAAGCCCGTGACCGGCAAGAGCGCCGATGACAGCCTGAACCTGTACGCCTACAAGCAGGAGTTGCTCGCCTCCTACCAGCCGATACCCGGCAGCCGTGGTTCCATCGGCATCCCCATGTGCCTTGGCTTCTACGAGCTGTTGCCCTTCTGGCACGCATTCTGGACAAAGCTCGGCTTCGCGGTGCACACCAGCCCGGTATCCAACCGCGGGCTGTATCTGGACGGTCAGGCGACCATCCCCAGCGATACCGCCTGCTTCCCGGCAAAGCTCAGCCACGGCCACATCAAGGCTCTGAGCCAGATGCAGCTGGATGCGATCTTCTACCCCTGCCTGACCTACAACCTCGATGAGGGACTGGGCGACAACCACTATAACTGCCCGGTGGTCGCATATTATCCGGAAGTGCTTGCCGGCAACTGCCCGGAGCTGGAAGGCAAGAAGTTCATCTACGATTATGTCGGTATCCATCGTCCGAAGGACTTTGTCCGCAAGATGGCAAGGGAGGTCCTGCCCAAGTACTTTGGCGGCATCTCCGAGCGCGAGGTGCAGGCCGCAGCCGATGC
>CAZUDU010000224.1:0-2473 GCA_964619455.1 uncultured Faecalibacterium sp. | reverse complement strand
GCTGCTCCGCAGCGATCTTGTACATGTTGGGGATCATCAGCAGCAGACCCTGAGAAGCGGTGAAGGTGGTGGTGACAGCACCTGCACCCAGAGAGCCGTGGACAGCGCCTGCTGCGCCAGCCTCGGACTCCATCTCAACGACCTTGACCTGGTTGCCGAAGATGTTCTTCTGGCCGGCAGCGGACCACTGGTCCACAGAGTCAGCCATCGGAGAAGACGGGGTAATGGGGTAGATGGCAGCCACGTCCGTGTAGGCATACGCTACATGGGCAGCAGCGGTGTTGCCATCCATCGTTTGCTTTGCTCTAGGCATTTTTCTTCCTCCATTATTCAGAATTTGGTACCTTTTGCGCGAGGCAATATGCCCCGCATGGGACCGGAGAACCCCATAAAGGCACTATTGCTTGTATACTATAATATCAAATTCCGCCCATAAAGGCAACGCAAACCCCCCGTGAAACCCGCCAAAAATCAAAAAAAATTTTTGTCAATTTTGTAAGCCTTCGTTTTTGGGGTCCGAAAATTCCCGGTTTTTCCGCAAAACAAATCCATCGTTGCATTTTTTAAACGATGCTTCTCAGAATCCCTCGCATTTTTAAGCTTTTTTCATTGACAATCCCCCTCCGCTTGCCGTAAACTGGAAGCAGTATCCCGGCGCTCTGCCGGGCAAGGGGGTAAGGTAAATGGAGAACACTGTACACTACGAAAAAAAGCTGTCCAGCGAGGTCATTTTCGAGGGCAGAGTCATCACTGTGACCAAAGACAAGGCTCTTCTGGAAAACGGCAACACTGCCACCCGCGAGGTGGTGCATCACAACGGCGGTGCCTGCATCCTGCCTTATTTTGCAGACGGCACCATCTGCCTTGTGCGCCAGTTCCGCTATGCCATGCAGCAGCAGCTGTGGGAGCTGCCCGCCGGCAAGCTGGAGAAAGGGGAGGATCCCTTTGATGCCGCCAGGCGCGAGCTGGAAGAGGAGTGCGGCCTGACCGCCGACACCTACACCTCTCTGGGCGAGTTCTACCCCACGGTAGGCTACGATACCGAGGTCATCTATACATGGGTCGCCACTGACCTGCACGAGACCCACATGCACCTGGACGCTGACGAATTTCTTACCCCTGACCGCATCCCTTTGGAGACCGCATATCAGATGGTCATGAGCGGCGAGATCAAGGACGGCAAGACGGTGGCAGGCATTCTGAAACTGAAGGCTCTCATCGCGGAGGGCAAGCTGTGATCCTGTACGAAGATACCGCGCTGGTCGTGCTGAACAAGCCCGCCGGGCTTTCCAGCGAAGAAGGCGTGCCTGCCGCGCTGCGCAGGCTCTGGGGCAGCCCGGATGCCTTTGTGGGGGTCGTGCACCGGCTGGACACCGGTGTGACCGGACTGATGGTCTATGCCAGGACCCCCGCCGCTGCCGCCGCTCTGAGCCGCCAGATCACCCAGAGTCAGGACGCTTACGCCGTGCTGGACGGGCGCAGTGAGGGAACGCCCGCCGAGCCGCGCTTTCTCAAGCGTTACCGTGCGGTCATCGCCGGTGCGCCGGACGATGCTCTGCCCGCCGAGGGCACTTTGCGGGACTATCTGTTCAAGGACAGCCGCAAGGGCCGGGTGTTCCCGGTCAGCCGCCCGCGCAAAGGCGTGCGGGAAGCCGTGCTGGAATACCGCATTGTGCAGACGGCAGGGGAGCACAGCCTTGCTGAGATCACCCTGCACACCGGGCGCACCCATCAGATCCGGGTGCAGTTTGCCAGCCGCAAACACCCGCTGTGGGGGGACGGAAAGTATGGCAGCCGTGTAAAGGGCGCGATCGCCCTGCAAAGCGCCGGGCTTTGCTTTGATCACCCGGTCACCGGCAGGCGGATGGAATTTGCGCTTCCGCTGCCGGAGGGACAGCCGTGGGAGCTGTTCCGTTGAGGGAATGAATCCGTGGAACGAAGGTGGATGTGTTATGGAACAGCAATACAAGTCTGATGCCGAGATCTATGCCGTGCTGGAGCGCGAGATCATTGACCTGACCCTGCGCCCCGGCAGTGCTCTGAGTGAAAACCCGCTCTGCGCCCGTTTTGGCGCGCCGCGTTCTCTGATCCGGGTCGTTTTGCAGCGTTTGCAGGAGAACGGTCTGGTCAGGATCGTGCCCTACAAAGGCACGACCGTTACCCGGCTGAACCGCCGGATCGTGGACGAGCTGATCTATGAACGGATCGCAGTCGAAGCCCGCATCCTGCGTGACTTTGCACCCCGATGCACCCCGGAACAGCTTGCACTGATCCGCAAGCGTGCCGCCGCCTACGAAGCGCTGGCTGCTGCCGAGCAGCCGGACTTCCACCGTCTGCACGATGCTGACCGCCGCCTGCACGAAACATGGTTTGCAGCAATGGACAAGATGTACCTCTGGACCACCCTGCAAAACGCCCATGCCGATTACAGCCGGTTCCGGATGCTGGACACCCTGACCAGCGGCGGGCTTGC
>CAZUDU010000223.1:1382-2490 GCA_964619455.1 uncultured Faecalibacterium sp. | reverse complement strand
TGGCGTATGCACTGCCCAAGAACATCGCAGCCCTCAAGCGCGATCTGGGCAAGTATCGCATCGATTACGATGTCTGGTTCCACGAGAGCACCCTGCACGACTCCGGTGATGTGCTCAAGGTCGTGGACAAGCTGCTGGAAATGGGCGCCTGCTACAAGGCAGAGGACGGCGCTGTGATGTACCGCAGCGCACAGTATGCTGCTAAGTACGGCACCGTCAACAAGAAGAAGACCGAGGACGGCTCCGAGGAGGAGGCAAAGGACGAGGTCCTGGTGCGTGCAAACGGCATCCCTACCTACTTTGCAGCAGACATCGCTTACCACTATAATAAGCTGGCGACCCGCGGCTTTGCCAAGGCGATCGATGTCTGGGGCGCAGACCACCACGGTCACGTTGCCCGTATGAAGGGTGCGATGGATGCCATCGGTCTGGATGGCAAGGATCTGGATGTCGTGCTGATGCAGATGGTCAACCTGATGCGCGACGGTCAGCCCGTGCGTATGTCCAAGCGTACCGGCAACGCCATCACCCTGACCGACCTGCTGGAGGAGGTGCCCATCGACAGCGCACGCTTCCTGTTCAACATGCACGATGCAGGCAGCGGCATCGACTTCGACCTCGATCAGGCAGTCAAGACCGATAACGACAACCCCGTGTACTACGTCCAGTACGCACATGCCCGTATCTGCTCCATCCTGAAGAAGATGGAGAGCGAGGGCGTGCAGTTCGTGGGCGCAGAGGGCGTGGATGCCACCCTGCTCACCGAGCCCAGCGAGATGGATCTGATCCGTATGCTGGCAGCTTTCCCGCAGGAGATCGTCATGGCGGCAGAGAAGTACGACCCCAGCCGCATCAACCGCTTTGTCATCGATCTGGCAAGCGCCTTCCACCGCTTCTATGGCAACTGCCGCATCCAGGGCGCAGACCCCGCTGTGCAGCAGGCCCGTCTGGCACTGTGCGTCGGCGTGAAGAACGTCATCCACAACGTGCTGACCATGTTCAAGATCAACGTGCCGGAGAAGATGTAAGACTCTCTCAGGCAAACAGCCTCGCCCTTTCAGGCAAAGCCGGGCGGCTTTGCCTGCTCTCCCAAAGGGAGAGCCAAGAA
>CAZUDU010000223.1:0-1282 GCA_964619455.1 uncultured Faecalibacterium sp. | reverse complement strand
AGAGCCAAGAAGTGTGGCGGCAAACGTCGTCTTTTTGCCCTTGCCTCTCCCTTTGGGAGAGGTGCCGAACAGCGTGAGGCGGAGAGGGCGAGCCGACATACTCTGAACCAACAACGCAAAAGCTCCCCTTTACGGGGGAGCTTTTTTGGATAATATCGAGGAACACAGATGGAACCTTTGAAGATCAGAGATATCGTACTGCCCCACCGGGCGGTATTCGGCCCGATGGCGGGCTTTACGGACGAGCCCTGCCGTCGCCTGATGGCACAGCATGGCGCAGGTTTTACGGTCAGCGAGATGGTGTCCAGCCGGGCGCTGGTCTACGGCGACCACAAAACGGTCAGCCTGCTCAAGGCACAGCCCAACGGTGCGCCCTACGGTGTGCAGATCTTTGGCGAAGTGCCCCAGATCATGGGCGAAGCCACTGCTGCCATCGAACAGTATGCGTTCGATTTTGTAGATATCAATATGGGCTGCCCTGCTCCCAAGATCGTGTCCGGCGGCGCGGGCAGCAAGCTCATGCTGGACCCGGATCTGTGCGGGCGGATCGTGGAGCAGGTCAAGGCACACACCTCCCGCCCGGTCACAGTCAAGATGCGCAAGGGCTGGGACGCCGATCATGTGACCGCCGTGGAATGTGCCAAGGCGTGCGAGCAGGCGGGCGCGGAGTTGATCGCGGTGCACGCCCGAACCCGTGAGCAGATGTACACCCCCGGTATCGACCCGGAGATCATTGCCCGCGTCAAGGCGGCCGTTAAGGTGCCGGTGCTGGGCAACGGCGATATCCGCTCGGCAGAGGATGCCGTGGCGATGGTGCGTGCCACCGGCTGCGACGGTGTGATGCTGGCGCGTGCGCCCTTGGGCGACCCGTGGCTGTTTGAGCGGGTCAACGCCGCACTGGAGGGCACACCCGCCCCCAAGGAGCCGAACCTGCAGGCGCGGATGAACGCGCTGCGCCGTCAGGTGGAAGAGATGGTGGAGCTGAAGGGTGAATTTGTGGCGATGCCGCAGGCACGCGCCCAGAGCATCCATTATATGAAAGGTCTGAAGGGTGCTGCCAGCCTGCGCCGCTACTGCTGCGAGCTGACCCATCTGGAGGACCTTGACCGCCTGATCGAGGCGGTGTTCGATCAGCAGCGCCGCGCTGCTGAAGAGGACGACACCCGCGAGGTGCCGTTCCCGTAACAGGGGGGCGAACACGCTGACCTTGGTACACATCCTCGCCCTCTCCGCCTCACGCTGTTCGGCACCTCTCCCAAAGGGAGAGGCAAGAGCGGTGCGG
>CAZUDU010000222.1:0-2515 GCA_964619455.1 uncultured Faecalibacterium sp. | reverse complement strand
TACAGGATGGTGTAGTGGGAACCGCTGGCAGCGGTGGTGCCGGAATTGCTGGAAGAACCGCCGCAGCTGCTCAGCAGACCGGCTGCTGCACCGGAAAGAACGGCTGCGCCGCTTGCCTTCAGGAACTGACGGCGGGAGATCGAATGCTTCATGATAAATCCCTCTTTCTTTCAAATTCGTAGACCGATAACGCGGAGCGTGAGATCTGCTGTTTCCCTCAACAGATGCGAATATGCTAAAAAGGGGCAACGGAAATACATCCGTCGCCCCTTGTAACTCTCCGCAGCCACAAAATGGCTGGTCTAAGTATAACATTGATTTTACATTGCGTCAATTGATTTCCGGGTTTTCCGGCACAGCGGCTGCATTTTCGGCGCTTTCGACAACAGAAGTGTCAGACTTTTCCGCGGGGGCATCCCCTGCGATGGCCTCCATCAGCAGCGCAGGAACGGCAGCTATCGGATCCGCAGCCGGCGCAGCAGTCTCAGCAGCGGCTTCCGCAGCAGCGGCGCTGTTCTCCATGCCCGCAGCGGCAGCTTCTGCCGCCTTGGCTGCTTCTTCGGCGGCCTTCCTGGCATCCCGCTCCTCCCGCAGCTTCTGGGCGCGGGCAGCGGCTTCCTCCTGACGCTTGCGGGTGCGCTCCTTGATGCGGCAGACCGAGCAAAGCCCCTCGGCGCTGTCCGGCGCAATGGGCTTGCCGCACATCGAGCACAGGGTCTTGGTGCACTTGTGGACGCTCACCGGCCCAAGGGTGGTGAGCTGGCGCAGCTTCATCCCTTCGATGCCCTTGCTCGAGCAGGAGGAAACGCAGATCTCGCACTCGCTGCACTTCCACGGGGTGATCACGATGCGGGTCTTGCCGTCCGGCAGATCCTCCAGCTTGAGCGCACCGGCGCGGCAGGCTTTTTCGCACTTGCCGCAGCCAAAGCATTTGTCGGTGAAGCTGGGCAGGTAGTAGCCAAAGCGCAGCGGCTCCTCGTAGGCGGCCTTGAGCTGCTTGGTGCGCTGGTGCAGCAGCAGGCGGAAGTCCATGCCGCTGTCGTCCTCGCTGCGCAGACCGGGGATCATGCGCAGCAGCTGCTTGGAGCCGCTCTTGGAGCCGTGGCTCACCTGCTCGAACATCTCGCGGCGGGTCAGCTCCTTGATATGATACGGCGCTTCGTCCAGCTCGTAGGCAAGGGTGAAGCGTGCGGAGAAGAGAGACTCTCCAAAGAACTCGACCAGACGGCTCAGCTCCTTGCGCAGCTGCCCGGCGCACAGGTCGTTCTCGCACTCGCCGCAGGGGGTCAGATCCAGCACGACCTTCTTGTTCAGGGCAAGGTAGGCCAGCGTCTCCCACGAGAGGGCGCAGATGCAGCTGCGCACCAGCGTATTCTTGCGGGTGGAGCGCTCACAGCCGATCCAGATGGTATCATTGTCGTTGTCCACCGGCGCAACATCCCGCTCGATCTGCTCGCGGGAGGGCGCGATGCACCCGCTGCGGCAGGCAGACACGCACAGGCCGCAGTCGGTGCACATATCCCAGCTCTTGACAAGGTTCGGGCGGGTAAAGATATCATCGCCGTAGGGGCAGATGTCCTTGCACTCGGTGCAGGCTTTGCGATGCGGATGCAGATTGTAGCACTGGCGGCGGTTGATCTCCGGATGGCTGGTCTTCATCAGCGCATCCATCGCTGCCTTTGTAAAAAAGCCCATGATGTTACTCCTTTTCTACCACAGAGGTGATGTTGGCATGATCGATCAGAAAACGCTGCACCTTCCGGTTGGTGATGGCGGCGGCGATGGAATCATCGCCCAGAACCCGGCGGATCTCCTCCACAGGGGTGTCGTGCAGCTGCGAAAGGCGGAGATATTCTTCTTCGATTTCCGCATGGGTCACAGTGATCTGTTCGGCTTCAGCAATCGCGCGTACTGCCAGCAAAGCACGCATCTTGCGCTCGGCTTCGGCGCGGTACTTCTCGTGCAGGAGTTCGGGGGTCGTCTTTTCGTCCGCGCAGTACTTTTCCAGCGGGATGCCGCTCTTGGTCAGGCGGGAGGTGAGCTGGCGCATCTCGTGCTGGGCGCTGCGCTCCAGCGTCTCGGCGGGCAGATCAGCGGTCAGCGCCGCGCCTGCCATATCCAGCAGAGCAGTACCGGCGATGCGGTCGGCGTTCGCCTCGTGGGACAGGCGCTTTTTCTCGCGGATGGCAGCCTTGAGCGCTTCCACCGACTCAAACCCTTCCGTTTTGGCAAAGGCATCGTCCAGCGGGGGGATCTGCTTTTGCTCCACGGTGTGCAGGCAGATCTCGAATTGTGCCGTCTTTCCGGAAAGCTCTGCCACCCGGAACTCGTCCGGGTAGGTGAAATCGAACCGGAACACCTCCCCGGCACAGTGGCCGTATACGGCCTGCTCTGCGGCGGGCATCAGCTGCCCGGTGCCCAGCAGCACCGTGACCTGCTCCATCCGGCTGTCCGGGATGGGCTGCCCGTCCAGAAAGCCCTCGAAGTCCAGCGTGACCCGGTCTCCGCGTGCGGC
>CAZUDU010000221.1:0-2521 GCA_964619455.1 uncultured Faecalibacterium sp. | reverse complement strand
TGATGTTGTTGGAACGCATAATCTTTTTCTCCTTTTGACTTCAATTTCCGGGCCTGTTTCCCTCTGCCCGTGTCAATATAAAACAACCCGGACCATCTTGAACGGTTCCGCCTTGCCCCACTTACGGGAAGCACCAATGTACTTTTTATAACAACAGTTTAATATTATCATTATGTGTGCTGTTTTGTCAACTTTAAAGTGAATTTTAGTATATTTGTTCAAGGAAAAACGGGACGAACTGTTGCATAGCTCCCTCCATATTGGAATCTCCCGGTTTTTATAGGTTCCTCCACCTGTTTCTTCCACATAAGCCTTTGTATAATTCCTCTCTCCTGCCCGAAAAAGCTCCCCTTTTTCCCATGCTTTTCCGCTCAAAAAAGAGTTCCTCATTTCTTTCGTATTTTGGGGATTTTCTCCTGACGGATCTTTACAAAAAAGGGCTCTCTGTTCGAGCGGGGGAAATGCCGACCCTCCAATCTCTGCCGCACCCATTCAAGGCAAAATCGAGAAAATCAAAAAGCGCAAGCTGAATCATGCCGCAATGCGTGCAGAC
Organism: uncultured Faecalibacterium sp.; assembly: GCA_964619455.1. Lineage (GTDB taxonomy): Bacteria > Bacillota > Clostridia > Oscillospirales > Ruminococcaceae > Faecalibacterium. Next base: position 1,968 of record CAZUDU010000221.1, on the reverse strand, counting down.
GGTGAATCGGAACGTGAAGAATATCAAGCGCTTTGTAAGCAAGCTGACGATGAGCTCCGGCGCTTGGAAAGCGAACTTCGCGCTCTTACTCCAACAGCAGAATCAACCGTTTCCTCATTCGCTTCATCTATCACGCAGACAAACAAACAAGGCTCACCGCCAAAATAGACGGTGAGCCTCGTTTTTACTCATTTTTTAACGAAGATTCGTTCAAAAATTCTTATGCTCTCGGTTTTTTAATAGCAGCCTGAGCAGCAGCCAGACGAGCGATGGGCACACGGAAGGGAGAGCAGCTGACGTAGTCCAGACCAACGTTGTGGCAGAACTCGACGCTCGTGGGGTCACCACCGTGCTCGCCGCAGATGCCCAGACCCAGGTTCTCGTTGACGCCGCGGCCCAGGGTAGCAGCCATCTTGACCAGCTTGCCAACGCCGTTCTGATCCAGGTGCTGGAACGGATCGTTCTCGTAGACCTTGGTGTCATAGTAAGCGGTCAGGAACTTTGCAGCATCGTCACGGCTGAAGCCGAAGGTCATCTGGGTCAGGTCGTTGGTACCGAAGGAGAAGAAGTCTGCTTCCTTCGCGATCTCGTCAGCAGTCAGAGCTGCACGGGGGATCTCGATCATGGTGCCGACCTCGTACTTCATGTCAACGCCAGCCTCAGCGATCAGCTTGTCAGCGGTCTCGACAACGACAGCCTTGACGTACTTCAGCTCCTTGACCTCGCCAACCAGCGGGATCATGATGTGCGGAGTGATCATCTTGCCGGTCTCAGCAGAGACGTTCAGAGCAGCCTTGATCACAGCGCGGGTCTGCATTGCAGCGATCTCGGGGTAGGTGACAGCCAGACGGCAGCCACGGTGACCCATCATGGGGTTGAACTCGTGCAGGCTCTCGACCACAGCGGTCAGATCCTCAGCGGTCATGCCCATGTCAGCAGCCAGCTCAGCGATCTCCTCAGCCTTGGTGGGCAGGAACTCGTGCAGCGGCGGATCCAGGTAACGGATGGTCATCGGGCGGTCACCCATGATGCGGTACATCGCCTCGAAGTCACCCTGCTGATACGGCTCGACCTTTGCCAGAGCGACCTCGCGCTCCTCGGTGGTACGAGCGCAGATCATCTCACGGACAGCCTTGATGCGGTCTTCAGCGAAGAACATGTGCTCGGTACGGCACAGACCGATGCCCTCAGCACCCATCTCGACTGCCTGCTGTGCATCACGCGGGTTGTCAGCGTTGGTCATGACCTTGAGCTGACGGACAGCGTCTGCCCAGCCCATGAAACGGGTGAAGTTCTTGTTGCCGGTAGCAGCCATGGTAGCGACCTTCTCACCGTAGATGTTGCCGGTGGAGCCGTCCAGGCTGATCCAGTCACCACCGTGGTAGGTGTGACCATTGATGGTGAAGGTCTTGTTCTCCTCGTCGATGCGAACGTCGTTCTCGTTAGCGCAGCCGGAGACACAGCAGGTGCCCATGCCGCGGGCAACGACAGCAGCGTGGCTGGTCATGCCGCCGCGAGCGGTCAGGATGCCCTGAGAGACCTGCATGCCGACGATGTCCTCAGGAGTGGTCTCCAGACGAACCAGAACGACCTTCTCCATCTTGCCGGACTTGACCATCTCCTCAGCTTCCTCAGCAGAGAAGACCAGCTGGCCGCAAGCAGAACCGGGAGAAGCTGCCAGACCCTTACCAACGACCTCAGCAGCCTTCAGAGCAGCGGGATCGAACTGGGGGTGCAGCAGGGTATCCAGCTGCTTGGGCTCAACGCGCAGGACAGCCTCCTGCTCGGTGATCATGCCCTCATCGACCAGATCGCAAGCGATCTGCAGTGCAGCCTGAGCGGTACGCTTGCCGTTACGGGTCTGCAGCATGTACAGGTGGCCATCCTCGATGGTGAACTCCATGTCCTGCATATCGCGGAAGTAGTTCTCCAGACGGCCAGCGATCTCAACGAACTGATCGTAGACCT
>CAZUDU010000220.1:0-2521 GCA_964619455.1 uncultured Faecalibacterium sp. | reverse complement strand
TACCGGCAGGATTACTGCGGCTGTGAGTTCAGCGCAAAAGCAAGAGGGATCGAGTGAGTCCCTTTTCAGGCTTTCCACCTTATCTGCCGGCTGTTCTGTCCTCCGCACACGCTCCCTGTGGGGAGCTGTCGCGCAGCGACTGAGGGGTATTTAAATCCGAGTCGAAATAAGAAATCCGTAAAGAAAATCGCCAGAAAACGCACTCGCCTTTCGGTTTGCTCGTACTTTGCCCTGCTGCGATTTTTAGGATTTCTTGTTTCGGCTCAACTTCTTTTGAGTCCAGAGTGGAACTCTGGTCGTTGCGGGGAGAGTGGAGTCAAGAGGATGAGAGGGGGAGTCGAAACACCCCTCTCGTCCTCTTGCCCAGCGGAGCGTCCTCGGCGGCGATGCCGTGATCTCCCCGCAAAATTCAGGCGGAACTTCCGCTGTTTCCAATTTTTACGGTTCTCCGATTTGAAATATCTTTTACTCCTCAGGCATCCGTGCCACCAGAATGGTGAACACGATCAAGCCCACGCAGGGCACGATGTTGCACGCCATACCTGCGGTCAGCGCCATCTTTTCGGCCACGATGCCGATGATCCAGGGCATGATGATCGCACCGCTGGATGCGACCGGCAGCATGATGCCCATACTTGCCACACTGGTCATCTTGCCCGCACTGGCAACAGCGGTGGGGTTCAGACCCGCCATCGAGAAGGCGAACGCAAACAGCATGGCGATCGCCGCCCACTGGCTGCTGGCGCAGACCAGCCCCACATAGAAGATGCTGCACAGCACGCTCATGCCCACCATCGCCTTGCGGGGGTTCTTGAACGGGAACACGAACGCGATGAGCAGACGTGCCACCAGTGTTGCGCCCCACATGACCGTGACGGTATACGCCGCCAGCGTGCCGGTGATGATGCCGCTGCCCTTGAAGTAGGTGACCATCCAGCCGTTGACGCTCTGCTCGGCGGCGTTCTGACAGAACAGCAGCCCGGTCAGCAGCCAGAAGCGCGGCGAACGCAGAAAGCTCCAGTCCGTGACAGTCTTTTTCTCGCCGCCCTTGGTGCTGCCCCCCGCAAAGGGCGTAGAAAGATAAACCAGCCACAGCGCAACACCCAGCGCAGCCAGCAGGAACACTGCCAGCGAGGTGCTGACCTTTGCCGCAGCCGCAATGACAAAGGGGCACAGCAGCGCGCCGCATGCATAGCAGCTGTGCATCAGGTTCATGCCGCGGGTGCGGTCTGCCGAGTTGTCGCTGACCAGAATGGTGCAGGTGTTGATGACGCTGCCCTTGGCGATGCCCAGCAGGAAGAATGCCAGCATGAGCAGCAATTCCACCCCGGTCACACCCATCAGGACATAGCCCGCAGCATACCCAACCGTCAGCAGCAGGATGCTGGGTTTCATGCCCAGCATGCCCGGCAGCATAGCGATCAGAAAACCTGCCAGCAGGTTGCCGATGCTCATCAGCGAGAGCAGCGTTCCGGTCATGCTGTACGCAAAGCCGTACTGCTCCTGCAGCAGGCTCACCACGACACCTGCACTGATGGCGCAGATGCCGCTGAAAAAGAAGGTCAGAAAGCCCACGTTCCGCAGGCGCTTATTTTGCTGTTCCATCGTTGTTCCTCACTTTTCCGGCACAAGGTGTTTTATCCTGTATCCATTAAAGCATATTTCGGCATAGATGCAAGCGCTTTTGGCAAAAAGTCTTAGCTTTCGCAAAAAACGCCCCCACGGCAAGACCGTGAGGGCGTTTTTAACTGTCAGCGTTCAGATCACTGCTCACTCTTCAGCGGGTAAGTAATGATCTTCTTGGGGCACTTGGCAACGCAGGTGCCGCAGCCGGTGCACTTGTCATAGTCGATGCGTGCGATGTTATCCACCACATGGATCGCATCCTGCGGGCAGTTGCGCTGGCACATACCGCAAGCGATGCAGGCGGTGGTGCAGGCCTTCATAGCAGCAGGGCCCTTATCGCCGTTGGAGCAGAGCACCACGGGCTTTTCGGGGCCGGCAGCGTCGATCATAATGACCTTCTTGGGGCAGATGTTTGCGCAGGCGCCGCAGCCGGTGCACTTTTCCTTATCGACAACAGCAACGCCGTCCACGATATGGATCGCATCGAACTTGCAGACCTTGGTGCAGTCGCCCAGACCCACGCAGGCAAATGCACAGGTCTTGGGGCCGCCGTACAGGGCAGCTGCAGCCGCACAGGACTGGATGCCCTCGTAGTCGTAGCTGGGCTTGCAATGCTCGGAGTTGCCCTGGCACTGCACGACAGCCTTCTTTGCAACAGCAGAGGCCTCGCCGCCCATGATCTTGGCGATGGCAGCAGTTGCAGCGGGGCCGCCGGGAGCGCACTTGTCGCAGGCAACGCCGTCCATGACGACTGCCTTTGCGTAGTCCGCACAGCCTGCGTAGCCGCAGCCGCCGCAGTTTGCGCCTGCCAGGCAGGAAGCGACCTGCTCAATGCGGGGGTCTTCCTCGACCGCCATAAACTTTGCGGCAGCGACCAGAATGACCGCGCCGATCG
>CAZUDU010000219.1:0-2540 GCA_964619455.1 uncultured Faecalibacterium sp. | reverse complement strand
CTCCCGGCGGCATCACCACCGAGATCAGCAACTCGATGGGCATGCCCAACATGGCAGGCTACAGCCGTGTGAAGAACGTGCTGTCCTGCTCGCCCGCGCCCGGCGCTCCGGAGCAGATCGCGGCGGCAGCTGTGTTCCTTGCCAGCGATGATTCCAGCTATGTCAACGGCGTGATCATGCCGGTGGACGGCGGCTGGTGCGCACTGTAATATCACATCAAAAAGGCAGGTGCTTTGCAAAGCACCTGCCTTTTTTCTTTAGTTCATCGTTCCGGCGGCATCGAACATCTGCTGCACCTGGGCGGCGAGCAGGGCATGGCCGGGCTGTTCGAGCAGCGGGTCGGCGGCGAGCAGGGCGGCAGCCTCGCTCTGGGCAGCGTGGAGAGTACGGGTATCGTTCATCAGGTCTGCGATCTGCAATGCAGGCAGACCGTGCTGGCGGCTGCCGAAGAAATCGCCGGGGCCGCGGGTCTCCAGATCGTACTGCGCCACCGCGAAGCCGTCGGTGGTGGAGCATAAGAAGTGCAGCCGCTTCTGGACATTCTCGCTGGCGTTGTCACTCACAAGGAAGCACCAGCTTTCGGCGGCGCCACGCCCGACCCGTCCGCGAAGCTGGTGCAGCGCGCTCAGACCATAGCGTTCGGCGTTCTCGATGACCATCACACTGGCGTTGGGCACGTCCACGCCCACCTCGATGACGGTGGTGGACACCAGCGCGTCCAGCCGCCCGGCCTTGAAGTCCTCCATGACGGCAGACTTTTCCTTGGGTTTGAGCTTGCCGTGCATCAGACCCACCCTGCGCTCGGGCAAAAGGGCTTTGGCGATGTCCTCATAGTAGCTCTTGACTGCGTTCAGTCCGCCGTCCGGGGTGTCCTCGATGGCGGGACAGACCAGATACACCTGCCGCCCCTTGCCGATCTCGGTGTCCAGAAAGCGGTACAGATCCTCCCGCTTTTTGCCGGTGATGCACCGGGTCTTGACCGGCGTGCGCCCGGGGGGCAGCTCGTCCAGGACCGAGATGTCCAGATCGCCGTAGATGAGCAGCCCCAGTGTGCGGGGGATGGGGGTGGCGCTCATGACCAGCAGGTGCGGGTTTGCCGCCTTTTCGATCAGTGCACCGCGCTGGCGCACTCCGAAACGGTGCTGTTCGTCGATGACCGCAAGCCCCAGCCGGGCAAACTCTACCCCTTCGCTGAGGATGGCGTGGGTGCCCACCACAAGGTCGGCTTCGTCGCTGCGGATGGCGGCAAGGGTGGTGCGGCGTGCGGCCGCCTTCATGCCGCCGGTCAGCAGAGCCACCCGCATCCCAAAAGGTGCGAGCAGACGGTTCAGACCCTCGGCATGCTGGGCGGCAAGGATCTCAGTGGGAGCGAGCAGCGCTGCCTGATACCCGGAGCGGATGCACGCCCAGATCGCGGCAGCAGCCACCAGTGTTTTGCCGCTGCCCACATCGCCCTGCAGCAGGCGGTTCATGGCGGATTCGCCCGCCATGTCGGCAAGGATCTCGCCCACGGCACGCCGCTGTGCGCCGGTGGGGGAGAAGGGCAGGCTTGCCCAAAAGGGCGCGGGGTCGATATGCTGCATGGGCGCACCAGAGGCTGCCATGCCCCGGTGCTTCATCCGCCCGATGCCCAGCTGCAGCACGAGCAGCTCTTCGTAAATGAGCCGCCGCCGTGCGGCATAGGCTTCTTCCTCGGTGGCGGGGGCGTGGATGGCGCGCACCGCCTCGGCCTTGGCCGGCAGGCGGTATTTGCGCAGCATCCCGGCGGGCAGCGGTTCGGGCAGAAGCTCCGCGTGGGGGAGCAGCTGGCGCACGCACCTGGCAATGGCGCTGCTGGTCAGCCCTTCGGTCTGCGGATAGACAGCTTCAAAGGGGGCAGCGGTGATCTGCTCGGCGGTGCGCACCTGTGGGTTGATCATCTGGCGGCGGAGCATCCCGCCGGTCACGATGCCCTGAAAATAGTATTCCTGCCCAAGCTCCAGTTTTTTGGCGGCGTAGGGGTTGTTGAACCATGTGATCTCCAGGCTGGAAACATCGTCCCCGGCGGTGATGCGTTCCATCCGCCGCCCGCCCGGCAGGATGCGCCCGGACGGTTTTGCGAACACCTCTGCCTTGACGACACATTCGGTGTCCAGCGGTGCTTCGGCAATGGAATACGGCTTTGTGAAATCCACATATCGCCGCGGATAGTGGCACAGAAGATCGCTCAGGGTCACGATGCCCAGCTTCTCGAACTTTTCTGCCGTTTTGGGGCCGACCCCTTTCAGATAACGCACCGGCGTGTCAGGGGTGAGGGTGGTGTGATGGTCGGCGGGCAAAAGGGTCAGCTCCTTTCAAAGTAAGTGTGAACGATTCTGGGGAAAGGGATCCTGATATTATTGTAGAAAACTTTCCCGCAAGATGCAAGTACCAGAGAAAAACAAACGTTTCCGGCTTACTTTTTACTTAAAACAAAAAGCCTCTGTCTTTCGACAGAGGCTTTTTGTTTTGGAGGTGACGACCAGATTTGAACTGGTGGATGAGGGTTTTGCAGACCCTTG
>CAZUDU010000218.1:0-2556 GCA_964619455.1 uncultured Faecalibacterium sp. | reverse complement strand
CCGTCTTATCCGGGAAGGTCATTGCGTTGAGGAAGGATGCCATGCTGCTCTTGAGCAGCTGCAGAAACGGCGAGGTGACCGGGTACTTCTCGCTGCCTGCCAGCACCGAGTGCTCCAGAATGTGGAACACGCCCGTGTCATCCGAGGGGAAGGTGCCGAACCCGATGCCGAACGCCTTGTTGATATCCTCGTTCTCGATCAGAAGAACGGTCGCGCCGCTGAGGTCATGGGTCAGAACGGTCAGAACGCCGTGCTGCTCCGGGCAGTCCTCGCGCCGGAGCTGAGTATAACCAGGGAACTGTTTCATCGCAAATTCTCCTTTGTTGTTTTTCTTTATTGTATCATTCAGCACCGTAAAGTGCAATCTGGCAAAAAGCAACATGAGCTTTTCGCATTCTCGCCCTGTCAGTCAACTGCGGTGACAGCTCTCCCAAGGGGTGGGCCAAGGACGCGACCGAAAGCAGCTTGCCTCTCCCCTCAGGAGAGGGGCAAACCCGTCAGGTTTTGACGGAGAAGGCGATGCCATTTACAAAAAGAGCCCGTCTGCACGAACGCACAGACGGGGGCATACACTTAGACCTGCTTTGCTTTTTCCGCCCGGCAGGAAACACCGAACAGCACAAAACCAATGACGAACAGCACCGCAATGGAGCCAACACCCACATTCGCGCTGCCGGTGAGCTGGCTGCCCACACTGACGATCATGGTGCCGAGGAAGGAAGCACCCTTGCCGCAGATGTCGAACAGACCGAAGTACTCGCCGGATTTTTCTGCCGGGATGATCTTTGCAAAGTGAGAGCGGCTGAGCGCCTGCACGCCGCCCTGGAACATGCCAACGACCACCGCCAACACCCAGAACTGCCACTGCTGGGTCAGGAAGAAGGCGAAGATCGCAATGCCGGTATATGCCGCGATGCAGACCGGGATCAGGCGGCTGGAGGGGTACTTGGAGCTGAGACGGCCGAAGATCAGCGCCGACGGGAACGCAACGATCTGGGTCACCAGCAGTGCCAGCAGCAGTCCGGTGGTGTCCAGGCCCAGTGCCGTGCCGTAAGCCGTTGCCATATCAATAATGGTATACACGCCATCGATGTAGCAGAAGAACGCCAGCAGGAACCAGAACACCTGCTTGTCCTGCGGCAGGTGGCGCAGGGTGTTGCCGATGCGGGCAAAGCTCTGGCGCACCGCGTGTTTTTCGACCTCGATGTAGTTGACCTGCTTGTAGCTCTTGAGCAGCGGCAGGGTCACAACGAGCCACCACACCGCGGTGATGACCAGTGCGATGGTCAGGGCAGTCATCTGGCTCAGACCGATCATCCCGCTGCCCAGCACCAGTGCCAGACAGACCACAAACGGGATGCAGCTGCCAATGTAGCCCCACGCATAGCCGCGGGAGGAAACGATATCCATCCGCTCCGGGGTGGTCACATCGCTCAGCATCGAATCGTAGAACACCAGACTGCCCGAATAGCCCACCTTGGCAATGATAAAGATGACGAGGAACACCAGCCAGGTCGAGGCAAAGCCCATTGCACAGCAGCCCACAACGCCAACGGTCAGGCAGAGCATGAAGATCGGCTTTTTGAAGCCCTTGGTGTCTGCCAGCGTGCCGAGGATGGGGCCAAGGATCGCGGTGATCACCGTGACGATCGAGCTTGCATAGCCCCAGTAGGCCAGATAGTCCACGCTGCTCAACCCGTCTGCTTCCGCCAGCGCGTTGAAGAAGATGGGCACCAGCGTTGCGATCATCAGCACGAACGCCGAGTTGCCTACATCGTACAGGATCCACGACCGCTCCAGCGGCGTGACCTTGAATTTCGATTTTTCCATAATAGCTCCTTTTCTGTCCGCAGTTTAAAATTCACCAAACGTATGGTCGTATGCCGCATCCAGCGGCGTATCCTGCTCGAGCATTTCCGCAAATTCTTCGATCAGGCGCACCGCAAGCGGCATCGCCTGGGCAAACAGCTTTTCCAGCTCTGCGCTGCTCTCGGTGCACTGCGGGTCCGGCACCGGGTTCGCAACCAGACCGTGAAGACCATCGTATTTGCCCACGACCTTCATACCGGTGAGCACCACCCAGCGCTTGACCGGGTTGGACGCCTGCAAGAGCCGGTGCACCGAGACCATCCCCTTGAGCGCTTCCAGCGTCTGCTGCTCTGAGATGCCCTCATAGAACGGGGTGATGACCCGTGCATTCACTACGGTGGGGCAGATGTGCCCCGCCGTAAAGAACCTGAGCGGATCCAGCCCGTCCTTGCGCATCAGGGCGTTGTCGAACTCGGTCTCGATCTCGCAGTGGGTCACGCCGCGTTCTCTGGTATAGCGCTCCACATAGGGGTGGCAAGTGCTGTCCAGTGCAAAGTGGCACACAAAGCCCAGCGCATACGCAAGCGCCGCCTGCCGGTCCTCTGCCTGCCGCACAACGCCGCGGGCACGCTCAAAGAACACCCTGCCGGGCTTGTCGTGCATCGCGTTGCCCAGCGTGCTGACCGGGTTGGACTTCAGCGCGTGGTAATAGAACAAAAGATCCGGTCCGTGCAGACCAACATCAAA
>CAZUDU010000217.1:0-2559 GCA_964619455.1 uncultured Faecalibacterium sp. | reverse complement strand
CCATCGGAGACTGGATCATCGTAGGCGATGTAGAGGGCGAGGTCATCGACATCAATTTCCGCTCCACCAAGATCCGTGCGCTGGACAATGCGGTGTACATCCTGACCAACAGCACAGTCAGTGCCGCCACGATCAAGAATGCTGCCCTGCGCAACAAGCGCCTGTACCGCTTTACCCTGAGCGTGTCAAACAAGACCACTCGCTCCCAGTTGGAAGGGCTGATGGCTGAGCTGAACGAGATGCTCAAGTCAAGCCCCAGCACCTACGAGGATACCGTTATCGTCAAGCTGTCCTGACCAACAGCACAGTCAGTGCCGCCACGATCAAGAATGCTGCCCTGCGCAACAAGCGCCTGTACCGCTTTACCCTGAGCGTGTCAAACAAGACCACTCGCTCCCAGTTGGAAGGGCTGATGGCTGAGCTGAACGAGATGCTCAAGTCAAGCCCCAGCACCTACGAGGATACCGTTATCGTCAAGCTGTCCGGCTTCGGCGCTTCCAGCATTGATCTGCTCATCTCTGCCTATCTGCGCACAACGGATATGTCCGTCTTTTTGCAGATGCAGAATGATCTGAACCTCGATCTGATGGATGTCATGAAACACCACGGTGTGGAATTTGCCGTCCCCGCTACCCGTGTTCTGCTGAATCCGCCCGAAACCTGATCCGCCTGCCCGCCGTCCAAAACGGACGGCGGGCTTTTTTCATAGCGCCACATCCAGCGCCATCATCAACGCAAAGCCAAGGATCACGCTCACCACTCCGGCGGCTTCGTCCGGCTCGACCGCTTCCGGGATCATCTCCTGCGCGGTCACACAGACCATGCACCCTGCCGCCGCACTCATGAGCCACGGCAGTGCGGCTCCGACCCATTCCGCCAGCAAAAAAGCGATGACTGCCCCCAGCGGCTCTACCAGCCCGGAGGCCGCACCCGCACCAAATGCTTTCCAGCGGGGTCTGCCGTGCTTTACCAGCGGCAGACTGACCGCTGCTCCTTCCGGGATGTTTTGCAAGCCAATGCCAAGGCTGAGCGCCAGTGCACCGCTGACCGCATCCGGTTCCCCGGTGAGCGCCAGCGCCGCCGCCAGACCCACCACCATGCCTTCCGGCAGGTTGTGCAGCGTCACTGCGAGCACCATCCGCCCGCCGGGGCGAATGCCGCCTGCGACCAGCTCCCCCGCCGCGCGTTCCAGCTGCAAAAGCCCGACTGCCCCCAGCACAAGCCCCAGCGTTGGCGGCACCCATGCCGGAATGCCCTGCCCCTGCGCACGCTCGATGGCGGGCAGCAACAAGCTCCACACGCTTGCCGCCAGCATAATGCCCGCCGCCATGCCGGTAAAGATACGCTGAGTGCACTGCGGTGCGCTCTGACGGAGCAGGAACACGCCCGCCGCGCCCAGCACTGTGCAGAGCGCCGGCATTAAAACCACCCAAGTGGTAAACAGGATCGTTTCCAAAAGACATTCCCCCTTTTCCCTGTGTATGAAAAGGAGGTGCGAAAGGTGCAAAGCATTCTAGCGATATGCAAGAACGCTACTTCTATCGCTGCGATGTTTTTAGAAGGAGCAGCCGTCATCCAATGCGGCATCCAACAGTTCCAGCCGATCGATCCAAGACGGATCCCGATTCAGCGACTTTTTCTTTGTTCTGCCGCACGGGATGACCTCCAGATAAATCTCATCTGTCGAGAATAGTTTTTTCACCTGGATCAACAGATAAGGCTTGTTATTCTTCAGCCCCTGAACCATTCTGACATTGTTGTAGCGTGAAAACAGCATTAGACAAATTGGGGTGATGTTTTGTTCCAACACTGTCGATTCCGTCCAAAAGTGTTTTGTAATGTAAGGCTTGATGTCCTCCATGACCTGCCATTCACTTGCTTTTTTCCGCTGACTCATCATATCATTTACCCTCCGTCCGGCAACCTTTGTTTTTTTATGGATAGAATAGCAGTTCTGGTGTACAATATTGCGGACATTTAAAAAAGCATTGTTGAAATACATTTCTGAAAAAGATAAAATTCTTTTAGATCGACAATCAACGCGCCTGATAGAGATTGCGGTTCAATGACGGGAGAAAAAATTGATTGACTTCGCAACAAAAGCATGTCAAAACAAAAAGTGATAGGTTGTCGTATAGGGTGAGTACACCGTGATAGCGGTTGCCCCGGTTGAAATCCGGGCACCTATCAAACCGCAGGATGCAGAAATGTATCTTGCGTTTTTTTGTTGCCCATTTTTAAAGGAGGTCTTCTGCGCAGCCTGCCAGCTATGGCGAGGTCGCCCGCATGGTGCACTCCACCCGGCAAAGCCCGCCCCAGATGCAAAACGGTGTCAGCCGCCTTGTCAAGCGTGCCGGAGCCGATACCACCCTGCAAAACGCCCAGCGGGACGGCGCACAGTTCGCATGGGTGCCCCACGGCGACACCTGCCCGTTCTGCGTGATGCTGGCCTCCAACGGCTGGCGGACGGTCAGCAAAGCCGCCCTGAAAAAAGGGCGCGCCGAAGAACTTTACAGACCGCAATGGACTCGTTTCGGTCAAGGCCTATCAAGTGAAAGG
>CAZUDU010000216.1:0-2570 GCA_964619455.1 uncultured Faecalibacterium sp. | reverse complement strand
GCAGTGACCAGCTCCGGCAGCGAGGTGCCCAGCGCCACAAAGGTCAGTGCAATGACCGACTCCGGCACGCCCAGTGCCTGCGCGATCAGAGTACCGTTGTCCACCAGAAGGTCTGCGCCCACTGCGATCAGCGCAGCACCCGCCACCAGCAACAGCAGCATCTTGGGCATGGACAACTCTTCGGCGGCTTCGTCCTCCTCGGCTTCAATGGGCATCGGGGTCTTTTTCATTGCCAGAATGTTGCAGATCATATACGCCACGAACATCGCCAGCAGGACAAGACCCACCGGACGGGTGAACTGTCCGCTCGTGTAAGCGACCCCGGCGTAGAACGCCGCCGCTGCAAAGAAGAACAGCACCGGAGTACGCAGGCTCTTGGGATCCACCTTGCCCGGGCGCACCGCAATGGTGACGGCGGCAATGAGCGCCGAGTTGCAGATGACCGAACCGATGGCGTTGCCATAGGCGATCTCGCCATGACCGGTCAGCGCCGAGGTCGTGGAGACCATGACCTCCGGCAGAGTGGTGCCGATGGAGACCACCGTTGCACCGATGAGCAGCTCCGGCACATGGAACTTGCGGGCGATGCCGGTGGCACCATCCACGAACCAGTCACCGCCCTTGATGAGCAGCACAAGACCGACAGCAAATAACAAAACTGGGATCAGCATTTGATTTTCTCCTTTTTTACGTTTGTGCAAAAAGAAAAGACTCTTATCACAGCATTGCCAGACAAAGGCTGTCATAAAAGTCTCAAGCATCCGGTACCGCACGGGCATTTCTGCCGGGATGTCGCTGCGGCACAGCGCAGGCCAAAGCTGCGCCCTTTACTCCCTTTTACCGAAAATATTATACGTTGCTGCTGCCAAAAAAGCAACCCAAATTAAGATTTTTTGCTTATACTTTTTTCGCGTTGGGGTAGATGCGCTCCATCCGCGCATCATCGAAGCACTCATCCAGCAGCTGTTCGGCGCAGTTTTGCGGCGCGATGCCGCTGGTACGCGCGTCGTACCGCGCCAGTGCCAGTGCGCTGGTCACAAGGTTTGCCGCCATGAACACTGCCAGCAGCAGGGTCATCCAGCGCCGGATGCGGCTGCGCAGGCGGGTCATGAGCTTTTCCACCAGCGGGTAGCCGTAGCGCATCCAGACCACCGCCGCGATGCCCCAAAAAAAGCAGTACAGCAGATTGATGCGCCCGCCAAGGTTGAACTTGAACTTGCTGTAATCCCAGAACACCGTGCCAAAGAGCAGCTCGGTCACCGCGCTGCACACATACTCGTACACGCCGCCCATCACGGTGCCGAACACGAACAGGCAGCGGTCGCTGCGGTCCTGCTCCTGCCGCAGCAGCACGGTGGCAAGCACCAGCGCCAGCCCCCATACCACGCTGAACGGACCCCACACAAGGCTGGAGCGGCTCATCCAGACCCCTGCCGTCACCCGGCAGAAGATCGTCTCGACCAGATCCCCGAGGAACGCGCCAATGACGAACAGCCAGAGCAGATCCCCCGCATTCAGCAGCCGGACGCCCGGCGCAAGGGTGCTCTGTTCCGGCACTGCCGCGGACGGATACGCCCGCTGGATGCGCTTTTCTACGCTGGCAGTGATGCGGCTGCGCAGCCGCTCCGACTGCTTTTCCAGCTCCTGATTGAGCTGTTCCAGCCGGGGATGCTGTGCGGCATACTGCCCCACCAGCACTGCCGAGCCGATCTGATCCAGCAGCGCAACGATCACCGCTGCCCAGAGTACCGGGCGTACCAGCCACTGCGGAAGAAACCGGTAGACCCACAGCACCCAGTCGTTGACCCACAGCACACACGCTGTGCCCAGCGCACCCCACAGCAGCGAGTATTGCAGGCAGACGTAACCGCCGAGGTTGAACCGCTTGGCAGAGTAGTCCCACCATCTGCGCCGGTGCAGCCGCTCAAGCAGCTTACCGGTCAACCACTCGATCACACTTGCGCCCAGCAGGCAGCCCCAGAACAGATACCACGGCTGCGCGCGCAGATCCGAAAAGCCGACCGTCAGGAGCACGGCAGTAAAGCCATAGACAAAGCAGAACGGTCCCGCCGCCGCGCCGCGGTTGACGAACCGTTTGCCGCGAGCCGTGGCGACCACGGTTTCCCCCAGCCAGCCGACAAAGGAATACAGCAGATATAAAACACTCAGCGTATAAAAATCGAATCCCATTCCGGTTTCCCTTCCCATAAAACCAACTCATGTCGTTTATCTGTTATGATAAACCACTCGTGCCGCCTTCGCAAGAGAAAAGCCGAAAGGTTTACAAAATATCCGATTTCTTCAATTTTTGGACATAAAACAGACCAAAAAAACAGGAGCCGCCGCACTCCCGTGCAACGGCTCCTGCCGGATCCTTTTATCGCTTCACGCGGCAGCTCTTACAGCTGGCCCTTGTACAGCTCCACGATCTCCTCCACGCTGGTGTCGCGGGGGTTGCCGGGGCAGCAAGCATCTGCAAAGGCGCTCTCCGCCAGGAACTGGATATCCTCTTCCTTCAGGATGCCCTTCAGGTTTGCGGGGATGCCCACATCTGCGCTCAGCTGCTTGAC
>CAZUDU010000215.1:0-2608 GCA_964619455.1 uncultured Faecalibacterium sp. | reverse complement strand
CGCAGGAGATCAGCGCAATGGTGCTGACCAAGATCCGGCGCGATGCCGAGAGCTACCTGGGCGAGCCGGTGACCGAGGCAGTCATCACGGTGCCTGCCTATTTTGATGACAGCCAGCGCAAGGCAACGCAGGATGCGGGCCGCATTGCGGGGCTGAACGTGCTGCGCATCATCAACGAGCCGACCGCAGCAGCCGTTGCTTACGGTCTGGACAACGAAGCCACCCAGAAGATTTTGGTCTACGATCTGGGCGGCGGCACTTTTGACGTTTCCATCATCGAGATCGAGGACGGCACTTTTACCGTTCTGGCGACCGGCGGCGATACCCAGCTCGGCGGTGATGACTTCGACCAGCGCATTGTGGAGTATGCAGTGGCAGAGTTCAAAAAGTCTGACCGCATCGACCTGACGCGTGACCCGGCGGCGATGGGGCGGCTGAAGGAGGAAGCGGAAAAGGCAAAGAAGGAGCTTTCCAGTGCACCGTCTGCGCAGCTGAACCTGCCCTTCATCGCGGTGGGCAAGGACGGCCCGCATCATCTGGATCTTTCCATCACCCGCCCGCAGTTCGAGATGATGACCGGCGACCTGCTGGCACGCACAGTGACCCCGGTGCAGAATGCGCTGCGGGATGCCGGTATTTCTGCCAGCCAGCTGGGCAAGGTGCTTCTGGTCGGCGGCAGCACCCGGATGCCCGCCGTGGAACGTCAGGTGCGCGAGCTGCTGGGCAAGGAGCCGAGCCATACCCTGAACCCGGACGAGTGCGTGGCAATGGGCGCCGCCGTACAGGGCGCGATCCTGCAGGGCGGCGGCAAGCTGGCCGGTGCGACCGGTGTGGCGGCGCAGGGGCTGGTGCTGATGGATGTTACCCCGCTGACCCTTTCCATCGAGACGGTGGGCGGCGTGGCGACCCCGCTCATCACCCGCAACAGCATGATCCCCACCCGCAAGAGCCAGATCTTTACCACGGCGCGTCCCATGCAGACCAGTGTAGAGATCAACGTATTGCAGGGCGAACGCCACTTTGCACGGGACAACAAGAGTCTTGGCAAGTTCAAGCTCAACGGCATCCGCGCGAGCTTCTCCTCCAAGCCGCAGATCGAGGTCACCTTTGACATCGATGTGAACGGCGTGGTCAAGGTCTCGGCAAAGGATCTGGGTACCGGCAGAGAGCAGAATATCACCATCACCGGCAGCACCAACCTCTCGGAGAGCGAGATCCAGCGCGCTATGCAGGATGCCGCTGCTTACGAGCAGGAGGACAGCCGCCGCAAGGGCCGTCTGGAGCTGCACAACCAGTGCGAAATGTTGGCATATCAGGTGGACGAGGCACTCTCCAAGTGCAAGAAGGAGCTGGATAAGGACGAGAAGAACCGCATCAAGACCGATCTTGCCAACCTGCGCCGCTGCCTGCGCAAGGATAAGCCGGAAAAGATGAACGACAGCGAAGAGGCTGCTCTGCGGCAGGCAAAGAGCCAGCTGGAAGCATCCGCAAACCATCTGATGGTGCTCTACTCCAGCCAGCAGAGCAGCGGTGATACGGACAGCGGAAGCACTCTGTAATTATTTTTGGCTGTGAAGGAACTTTTGTGAGAAGGAGACTGCGGCGATGGTGTTTGACCTGTTCTTCAGCATTTTTCCGGTGATCTGGGTCGTAATGTTCGTCTTTATCATCGCAACATTCATCTCGACCCTCATAAAGTCGGCAAAGCAGGAACGCAAAAACGATGCATCCCCGCGGCTGGATGTGGAAGCCAGAGTGGTGACAAAGCGGGTGGACGTGCGGCATCATAATCATCACCATGATGGTCATGACCACGTTTCTTCCTCGACCGATTACTATGTGACCTTTGAGGTGCCCAGCGGTGACCGTATGGAGCTGGAAGTCAGCGGCTCGGACTACGGGCTTCTGGTGGAGGGCGATGCCGGAACACTGAGTTTTCAGGGAACGCGGTATCTGGGGTTCCGCCGCAGATGATAGAACCATAACAGAAAAAGCACCTCCGGCTATGCCGGAGGTGCTTTTTTGCTGCGGACAGCTGGCCTGAGCAGGGGGGAGTGGGTGAATGCTGCTTGCGGCAAAGGCTTCCTCCTAGAGCGTTTCGCCCCTGAAACGGGCACAACAAAAGCCATGTGCGGCACCAAAAGGTGTGCACATGGCTTTTGGGATCATTTGCGGATCGAGTTTCAGTCTCTGGGCTTGCCGACATACACCAGCGCGAGGGTGTCGGGGCCGGTGTTGGCGGAGACGACACCGCCGAGGGTAAAGGTGATCAGGGGAGCCTTGCCGAAGGTCTTGCGGCAGATCTTTTCCAGCTCGGCAGCCTGCGGGATATTGGTGTGGCCGATCATATAATCGAAGTTCTCCACACCTTCCACACGCTTCTTGCACAGCTCGATCATGGCGGGGATGACCTTGTCATCGCCGCGCACCTTGCTCTCCACCTTGGTCTGGCCATCGATCAGGGTGATGATGGGGCGCACGCCCATCAGCTCGCCCATGACCGCAGCGGCAGCAGAGATGCGGCCGCTCTTCTTCATCTGCTTGAGGCTGTAGGGTCCAAGGATGATCTCCATGCAGTTCATCTGCTGCTCGAACTCGCGGATGACAT
>CAZUDU010000214.1:0-2624 GCA_964619455.1 uncultured Faecalibacterium sp. | reverse complement strand
CAGACAGTGCAAAGCACGGCGTTCTGTGGTACAATAAAAGGGTATCCGATACCACAAGGAAAGGGTGTTTCCATGCAGTTGTTTGAACTGGTCAGCCCACGGCTGTTCCGCCCGCTGGCGGGGCGCAACCGGGCGTTTTATGCGGAGCTGCTGCTCCTGCTTTGGGAAGAATGCCGCCACACGGCGGACTACAGCATTGCGCGCGCCGAGGCGGTCAGCCGCGCCGAGGACTATTTTGCCGCCCTTGCAAAGCCTCTTGCGCTGGATGCGGACGATGCCGGTGATGAGGACGAGCAGCCCACCCGCGACCCGCACGCCCTCGCGCTGGGCTTTTTGCTTCGGCTGCGGCGCACCGGCTGGCTGGAAGAACAGCCCGGCAGCTATGAGTCCGAGCCGACCCTTGCCTTTGTGCCGGAGGTCACCCCGCTGCTGGAAGCGCTGGAAGAGATCCTGAACCCCCGCGTGGTCACCTACACCGGCAAGCTCTACAAGGCGTGGCAGCTTTTGCGCGGCATCGGGGAAGAAAAAAGCCCCTACGAAAACGTTCTGCGGGAGGTGGCGGGCGATCTCGACACCCTCAACCGCAGCCTGCGTGCGCTGAACGCATCCATCGGGCATTACATCGACCGCCTGACCCGCAACCGCACCCCGCAGGAGGTGCTGGAGCTGTTCGACCAGTACGAAGAAAAGGTGGTCGCGGCGGCATATCACCGCTTCAAGACCAGCGATAACCTGTTCAACTACCGCGCCTACCTCGAAGAAGGGCTGGACGACTGCGAAGCGAACTTCCTGCCCCAGCTCGCGCTGGACTATGCGCGGGTAGAGCGCTGTGCGCCGAACGAAGCCGCGCCTGCGGTGCGGGCACTGATCCAGCAGCAGCGGGACGCACTGGAGGAGATGAGCGCTCTGCTGCGACAGATCGACGCAAGCCACATCCGCTACCGCAAGCGTGCAGTGCAGCGGGCGCAGTTTTTGCTGCTCAGTGACCGCTCGGCGCAGGGCAGTGTGACCGCATTGCTGCGCCGCTATGCGGAGGAGATCCGCACCCCGGATCAGCTCTTTGAGCTGGACGACGGCCCGGTGGCAAAGCGGCTGCATCTTTACCCGGCGGCGGTGTTCGGCGCAAAGCCGCTTTACCCGCCCGCTGCGCCCCGCTCTGCCGCGCCGCTGACCCCGGTGCGCACCGAAGCGTTCGACCCCGAACAGCTGCAAAAGGAACAGCAGCTGCTGCTGGAGTATGCCCGCCTTGCCGTCACTGAAGAAAACGTGGGGCTGCTGGCACAGCAGGCGCTGGCTGCCCGCAGCCGGGTGGCAGCGTCCACTCTGGCAGAGGAATACCCCAACGACTTTGCCCGCATCATTGGGCTGCACACCTATTCGCAGTCGCCCCACCGGGAGTACGATATCGAGCGGACCGGGGACTGGGTGGAACGCGGCGGCTTCCGCTTTGAGGAATTTATCCTGACCCGCCGCAAGGAGGAAACGACAAATGGCAACCATTAACATGCTGGAAGAGACCGCAAACTATCTGCTCAACCACTGCTTCGTGCTGGGTGGGGTAGAGGATCAGCGGGCAAAATATCTCTATGTGCAGGATCATCTGGACGAAGTGCGGGCGGTGTTCGCGCCGCTGGGCTACTCGGTGCTGCTGTATCCGGCTCCGCTGCAGGCTGCAGCGCTGGTCAACGAGCACGAAGGCAGCCAGGCCCGGCTTTTGAAGTACGAGAGCATCCTGCTGCTGGTGCTGCGGCTGCTCTACCTGCAAAAGCGCGAGAGCCTTGCTGCCAGCGCAGACGAGGTGCTGGTGACGGTGGAAGAGGTACAGACCGAGCTGCAAAAGATGAACCTGCCCCGCCGGTTGGATCAGCTCACGCTGGAAAAGCTGCTGCGCACCCTGCGCCGCTACAATCTGGCCCGCCCGGTAGGGCGGCTGACCGGGCTGGACAGCCGCATCGAGGTGTTCCCGACCGTGCTGCTGGCGCTGCCGGATGCCGACCTTGCGGATGCCGCCGCCGAGAGCGCCCGCACCCGCACTGAGCTGGGTCTGTATGAACGTGCAGAGGATGCACCGGAGGTGGAAGAATGATCGAACTCAAACGGCTCAAGCTCATCAACTGGCATAACTTTGAAAATGTCACCTTCGACTGCGCCCGCCTGACCTACATGATCGGTGTCAACGCCGTGGGCAAGACCACCATTCTGGACGCCATCCGCTACTGCCTGACCACCAACCGCAACTTCAACGCGCTGGGCAACAAAAAGAGCGGGCGCACCCTGCAAGGCTCGGTCCATGCAAAGCAGCGCGGCGAGAACGCCTACCGCCGCCCGGGGCACACCGTGGCGTACATCGGCGCGGAGTTCTGGGACACGGTCAAGCGCTGCCCCTTTGTCATCGCGGTGCGGGTAGAGTCCGAAGGACCCATGCAGGAGCTGCACCCCGGCGACCAGACATGGTATCTTTCCGAAGAGGGCTGCACGCTGGAGCAATTGCCCTTCATCGACCCCAACACCGGCGCGCCCAGCGCCAAGGAGGACTTTAAGCCTGCATCCGGGCGGCTGTCCTATACCCGCAGCCCCAGCGAAGCGCGTGACCGCATCTGCCGTGCGCTGGGCATCGGGCGGGC
>CAZUDU010000213.1:1293-2655 GCA_964619455.1 uncultured Faecalibacterium sp. | reverse complement strand
CAGGCAGTGTCGCTTTCCTCCTCCTTTCCACGACACTGCCTGCTTTTGTTATGCGTGGAAAATCCATCAGGAGCGTAAACATCACAAAAAAGATCGACCGCCCAGTGCCCAAACTGTGCGGACGATCTTTTTGACGAAACAGGTCGGGAGCTGACCATTTTGCAGCCAGCGCCTTCTCTGTTTTTAGGATGATCTGTCCGGCACTGCTTGTCAAGCAGTGCGTTTTTATGTGAAACAAAAAATTATACGTTTCGTTTTAGGTTGCTCTTTTTCGCCAGGAAGTTCGCAATGTATGCTCCGGCAATGCCCAGTGCGCAGCCCAGCAGGATGCCGCCCAGCACATCGGTGGGGAAGTGGACATATAGATACAGCCGGGTAAAACCGATGAAGGCGGCCAGTGCCAGCGCGCCGGTGCCCAGACGCTTGTGTTCCAGCCAGAGCGCAAAGGCGGCAGCAAAGGCAGAAGCGGTGTGCCCGGACGGGAAGGAGTGCCCATGCGGGCGCGGGACCAGCATCTCTACAGCGCGCAGGTCGCACGGACGCGGGCGGGCAAAGAAAGGCTTGAGCATCATGTTGCCGACCAGAAGATACAGGATAAGCGCCAGCGCGGCGGCAATGCCTGCCTTGCGGGTGCGGCGGAAGCACAGCAGTACAGCTGCCATCACGATCCAGACCTCGCCGTGTGCTCCGGCGGTGTCAAAAAAGATCGCAAGTGCGTCCATGATCGGTGTGTGAAGGGCTTGGAGCCAGTCCAGAAAATGAAATTCAAACGGCATGAGGACCTCCTTTTTGCACCATAGTATCATATTTGAGCACGGCGGGCAAGGCGGATGGTTGCGTGTTGTGTGAGAGAATGGTAAAATGAAGGGGAAACAGGGCATGAGGCGTAATATCTCGCTCGGAAAATACGAAGAGGAATGAGGCTGACTGCAAAAAAGCGGAAACTCAAACAGGTGCTGGGGGCTGTTCTGCCCATGGTGCTGATGGTGCTGGTAGGGGCGGCGGCAGGCTATTTGGGGGCAGAACTGCTTTTGCCCAGAGGGGATGGGCGTTCCCTCAGCGAACGGCTGCTGGAGCTGGGCTGGAGCCTCATTGCCCTTGGCGGTGCGGTCTGGCTCCAGACCATCCTGCACGAGGCGGGGCATCTGGTGTTCGGGCTTGCCAGCGGATACCGCTTCGTGTCCTTCCGTATTGGCAGCCTGATGTGGCAGAAGGACGGCGGCAAGCTGCGGTTTTGCCGCTTTCAGCTGGCGGGCACCGGCGGGCAGTGCCTGATGGCACCGCCGGACTTGACGGATGGGAAAATGCCCTATAAATTATACAATCTGGGCGGCGCACTGATGAACCTCATCGCTGCCGCGC
>CAZUDU010000213.1:0-1193 GCA_964619455.1 uncultured Faecalibacterium sp. | reverse complement strand
TGCCGCGCAGGACGAAGCGGCGGCGGCACGCTTTTTGCAGGCATTTGAAAAACAAACAAAGCACTACCCGATGAAAGCGGATGTGGAGAACGAGCGTGCACGGATGGCTCTGGCGGCGCAAATGGCTGCCAAACGGTGAAGCTTTTGTGGGAATCATCCCTTTTTACGCAGAGTGTGATAGAATATGGATATCACAAAACAGGAGGAGACCCCGATGCTGAAGCGTTTGCGCAAACTGCATCCTATTCTATATAGTATCCTTGCCGAGGGGCTGTTTCTGGGCGGGATGCTGACCGTGAGCTTCCTTATGGTGATCTTTTCCGGGCGGGATCCCCATGCGGTGAACCGTTACTGGGTCGGCTCGGTGCAGGAGATGGCCGGTTTTTGGATCGCGGTGCTTTTGCTGGCAGGCACCGGCAGACTGGGAGTTCTGCGCCGCCGTGGATGCGGCTTTATGAACGGTCTTCTGGTGGGGATGTACCCGCTGGCGCTCATCGGCTACACGGCCTTTACCACGATGGCAGCCCGCCCGGATCTGCCGCTTCGGCCGCTGGGCGAGATCCTGCTTTTCTTTTTGAATATGATCCTTGTGGGCATCGCGGAGGAGACGCTCTTCCGCGGAGTGATCGCTCAGACCCTGCTGGAGCATTACGGCGCGAGCCGGGCGGGCATCTGGAAAGCATGCATCCTGTCCGGTGTGCTGTTCGGCGCGGCGCATCTGAGCAACCTTGCCGGGGCGGCGGCGTTCGGCGTGCTGATGCAGAGCATCTTTGCCGCGGCGCTGGGCACCCTGTTTGCGGCGATCTATTTCCGCACCGGCAATCTGTGGGTGGTGGCCTTCCTGCATGCGGCGATGGACATCGTCTCCATGCTCATCGGCGGGCTGTACGGTACGGTGACGATCGCGGAAAGCGTCAGCAGCTACGATGCATCGCTGCTGATGTCGATGGCAGTGTACCTGATCCCGACGGCTTTTCTGCTGCGCCGCAGCAAGCTCCACGAAGTGAAGCTATACTGTAACGTGAAAAGTAAGCGTGAAAAGTGAAGAAGGAATGTTTTGCAAAGGCTCTCCCGTTCGGGGGAGCTTTTTTGCTGTGTGCTTTGTTGGGAGCTTTGGCAAAGTGATGATTGCCGTTCTGCTCTTGCCTCTCCCTTTGGGAGAGGTGTCTGCGTTAGCAGACGGAGAGGGCGAG
>CAZUDU010000212.1:0-2680 GCA_964619455.1 uncultured Faecalibacterium sp. | reverse complement strand
TCCTGAATGTCCTGCGCTTTTTTGAGCGCCTGCCGGTAGAAGCTGGTCATCTGCACCATGTCCAGATAAAACGCCTGCCCGGCGGCGGTGAGTTTGGTGCTGCGGGTGGTGCGCTCAAAGAGCTGTAATCCGGTCTCCTTTTCCAGTGCGTTGATCTGGTAGGTGATGGCGGACTGGGTGGTGAACAGCCGCTCGGCAGCGGCGCTGAAGTTCAGCTCTTCAGCAACGGCAAGAAAGCATTCCAACCGGTGGACGTTCATGGTGCGTGGCTCCTTTTTGAAAAAATGTTGAATCCCGTCTGGGTCTATTATATAGCATCGTTGGTTTTTTGGGAAGAGAAATGGGATTTATCAAGGAATTTGATAAATCGTGCAGAATTTTGAATTTCACTTTTGACTTTGTGATTGATATACTAATAACGAATTCCGGCGCGGCGAACGCAGCCGGACCCATCGAGAAGAAGAAAGAAGAAACAGAAAGGACTCATCCGTATGAGCAACATTTCCAGACGTAACTTTATGCGCGGCGCTGCCGTTGGCGCTGTCGGCGCTGCTGCTGCCGGTATCCTGACCGCTTGCAACACCAACACTGCGGCATCCTCTGCCCCCGCTGCTTCCAGCGAGGCTGCTTCCTCCAGCGAGGCGGCTGCTTCCTCCACCCCGGCAAAGCCCGCTGCTCCGGTCGATGGCAAGTACGTCACCAAGGCAATGGGTCATGAGAGCTGGGTCCACGTTGCAACCACCTTCAGCGGTGGTGCGATCGTTGCCTGCGAGGTGCTCTCTCACGAGGAGACCATCGGCATCGGCAACTATGCCTGCTCCCGCATCCCGGCTGCCATCGTAAAGCACCAGAGCGTGAACGTGCCCAACCTGCGCGGCTCTTCCATCACCTCTCTGGCGATCAAGAGCGCCGTCAAGGAGGCCATCGAGCTGGCTGGCTACAAGGTAGAGGACTTCTCTGAGGAGATCAAGGCAGAGACCTCGAACGAAGTCATCGAGGAAGAAGCAGATGTCATCATCATGGGCGCCGGCACCGCAGGTCTGGTCACCGCATGCCGTCTGCTGGAGGCTGGCTACAGCGTTACGCTGGTCGAAAAGCGCGACATCCCCGGCGGCTCCATGGCAATGACCTACGGCGGCGTTGCCACCGCAGGCTCCAAGCTCCAGTACAACTATGACGTGGACGGTTCCTACCGCAACTCTGCGATGGGCACGCTGGACGGCATGATGAACTTCTGGAAGACCATGACCAAGTACCACCGCACCGAGTTCTTCAACGGTGAGATGCCCTTCATGACCAAGCAGTACACCCTCGCAGGCGATCTGGTCGACTGGATGGCAAGCATCGGCATCGGCTTCAACACCCTGGGCAGCTACGAGAGCGCGACCCAGTACGGCGCAGCGACCCCCTACCTGGCACCCGGCTGCTACGAGGGCGGCGCAGGCTACGCAATGATGTTCCTCGCAAACCGTGTCAACGCTTACGAGAAGGGCAAGATCATCTACTCCACCAGCGTTACCGACCTGATCAAGGACGAGAGCGGCCGTGTGGTCGGCTTCCACGCAAAGGGCGATAACGGTGCAAGCTACACCCTGCATGGCAAGGCAGTCTGCCTGGCTTCCGGCGGCTTTGGCAAGAACACCGAGATGCTCAAGAAGTACAGCGCAGACTATGCGGACTTCTTCTTCAACTGCGCATCCTGCGTGACCGGCGAAGGCATCCAGATGGGCATCGACGCAGGCGGCTATGTCGAGTGCGAGAACCGTCCCCTGCCCGCCTTCCTGTCCAGCTACAAGAGCAAGTTCGAGCTGGCATTCATCCACTCCACTGCGCCCGGCATCATGGTCAACATCCACGGTGACAACATCGGCAACATCACCTCCGACAACCACTACACCATGGCCAAGGCAAAGCTGAACAAGGACAACGGCGACACCTTCTACTACGTCTTTGACGAGGCTTCTGCCGTCAAGCTGCGCGACAGCGAGTCCTATGGCTTCAACGGCTATGTGGCAATGTTCGAGAAGGGCGAGGCTGTCCACTACGACAGCGTCGAAGCAGCTTCCAAGGAGCTGAACCTGCCCAACCTCGCAGATGCCATCAACAACAACAACGCTGCTTCCATTGCAGGTGAGGCAGACGAGTTCGGCCGCCGCAACTGCCCCTACATCGAGACCCGCGACGGCGTGTGGCTGATCCGCGTGGATCCCACCTTCTACCTGACCACCGCAGGTCTGGCGATCGACACCGACTGCCATGTTCTGACCCAGGAGAAGAAGGCGATCCCCGGTCTGTACGCAGCAGGCGACGTCTGCGGCTCCATCGAGGAGAAGGACGCAAAGCAGTACGGCATGGGCTTTGACGCTGCTCTGGTCTACGGCTACATCATGGGCGAGACCCTGAAGAAGGAGATCTGAGCGCGCCCTTTCGCAGTCAGATGAAATCATGATCCCCCGGCACCAAAACAGGTGCCGGGGGATTTTTTGTGCAGAAAAACACCATTCCGGGAGCTGAAAATAGAACGAATCGGAATGATTTTACCTGATTATACAAATATTTTACAAAACTGTCGTTCTCTTGGCTACAAATTTGCCCGTCTTCCGGGATAGTGAAGATGACCTCTGTAAAAACGAAGGAAAGAAGGTTTCAGGCAAACGATGCAGATGTTCGATTTTATCCG
>CAZUDU010000211.1:0-2694 GCA_964619455.1 uncultured Faecalibacterium sp. | reverse complement strand
TGGCGCCAGCCAGACCCAGCTCGTAGTGGTCGAGGTTGTCGTTGACAGCACCTGCCACCTGATTGAGCTTGGTGAGCACCCACTTGTCGCTCATGTCCAGCTTGTCCTCGGCGGGCAGACCCGGCTCGAAGTCCTCAGGCAGGTTCATGAGCACGAAACGGGTGGCGTTCCACAGCTTGTTGGCAAAGTTGCGGGCAGCTTCGACCTTCTTTTCGATATAGCGCATATCGTTGCCCGGGGTGGAGCCGTCCACCAGCATGAAGCGCAGTGCGTCTGCGCCGTACTGTGCAATGACCTCCAGCGGGTCGATGCCGTTGCCCAGGCTCTTGGACATCTTGCGGCCCTGGCTGTCGCGCACGATGCCGTGGATGTAGACGGTATCGAAGGGTGCCTTATCGGTGTAAGCCAGACCGGAGAAGATCATGCGGCTGACCCAGAAACCGATGATGTCATAGCCGGTGACGAGGGTGTTGGTGGGGTAGAAGTACTTCAGATCCTCGCTGTCCTCATTGGGCCAGCCCAGCGTGCTGAAGGGCCACAGTGCAGAAGAGAACCAGGTATCCAGCGTATCGGGATCCTGTGCCAGCTTTGCACCGCCGCACTTGGGGCAGGTGCAGGGAGCGGACTTTGCCACCACGGTCTCGCCGCAGTCGTCGCAGTACCACGCCGGGATCTGGTGACCCCACCACAGCTGGCGGCTGATGCACCAGTCACGGGTGTTCTTCATCCAGTTCATATAGTTCTTGGTGAAGCGCTCGGGCACGAACTTGATCTCGCCCTTCTCGACGCTCTCGATCGCGGGCTTTGCCAGAGGCTCCATCTTGACGAACCACTGCTTGGAGACCATCGGCTCGATGGTGCTGTGGCAGCGGTAGCAGGTGCCGACCTCATGCTTGAGCGGCTCGATCTCCTTGAGGAAGCCGCCTGCTTCCAGATCGGCCAGGATCGCCTTGCGTGCCTCGATGGTGGTCATGCCGGCATACTTGCCGCAGTCCAGCACTTCCGGCTCGTTGACCGTGTTCTTGCCGGATGCGAACAGTGCATCGGCAGCTGCCTTATCCGCAGCGCCGGTCATGTGGCCGTCGTAGGTGAACACACGCACGATGGGCAGATCATGGCGCAGACCGACCTCAAAGTCGTTGGGGTCGTGGGCAGGGGTGATCTTGACGACACCGGTGCCCTTGGTCATGTCGGCGTGCTCATCGCAGACGATGGGGATCTCCTTGTTCAGCAGGGGCAGCACCACATGGCAGCCGTGCAGGTGTGCATAGCGGGGATCCTCTGCGTTGATGGCAACGGCGGTATCGCCCAGCATGGTCTCGGGACGGGTGGTAGCCAGCTCCAGCATCTCGCCGGTCTCCTTGACCGGGTAGAGCAGGTGCCAGAAGTTGCCGTCCTTTTCCTCATACTCGACCTCTGCATCCGAGATGGAGGTGTTGCAGTGGGGGCACCAGTTGACCATACGGTTGCCGCGGTAGATCAGACCCTGATCGTACAGGCGGACAAAGACCTCCTTGACCGCGTCCGAGCAGCCCTCGTCCATGGTGAAGCGCTCGCGCTCCCAGTCGCAGCTGCTGCCCAGCTTCTTGAGCTGGCTGACGATGCGGTTGCCGTACTTGGTCTTCCATGCCCATGCACGCTCCAGGAAGCCGTCACGGCCGACCATCTCCTTGGTCAGACCGTCGGCACGCATAGCCTCCACGACCTTGGCCTCGGTCGCAATGGATGCATGGTCGGTGCCGGGCACCCACAGGGCGGCATAGCCCTGCATCCGCTTGGTGCGGATGAGGATATCCTGCATGGTGTTATCCACCGCGTGACCCATGTGCAGCTGACCAGTGACGTTCGGCGGCGGCATCACGATGGTGTAGGGCTTCTTGTCGGGGTCGGCTTTCGTATGGAAATAGCCGCCATCCAGCCAGAACTGATAAATTCGGTCCTCGACCTGGCTGGGATCATACTGTTTTGCGAGTTCTTTCATTGTATCCTCCCAAAAAATTGTAATGAGTGGGACGAAAAAAGCCGCCCCACGGAACGTTCCATGGGACGGCTGTAATGGCTACATGACCGCGGTACCACCCAAATTGCACAGGCGGTTCCCTGTGCCCCTTGATGCCCCGGTAACGTGGGGCAGCTCCGAGAGCAGCTAACGCACCCGGCGCTCACTGCTCCTGCTCAAAAGTGACAGCGCACTGTTCTGGACCATACCGGGCTTCCACCTGCCCCCGGCTCTCTGGCTGGCAATGCACAGCGCGCACTCTTTTTCAACGCATTTATAAAAAGAATATAGCGGTTTTGGAGCGTTTTGTCAATCGTTTTTGAAGAAAAATGCGGAGCAGCGCATTCCGGCAGGCATCCTTTCTTTTTCAATGGCTCCCCTGCGGAAAGGAGGACCAAGCTCTATCAGGTGCCTTCGCTTTGCGCTACCACCTCGGTGTTCAGGCGGGCGATGAGCTGTTCCATCAGGCCGATGCGGTTGAAGGGGGTCATCAGGTAGAAGCCGTCCGCATAGGGAGCAGAAGCCTTTGCCGCCTGCACCGCGACCTCCAGCCCCAGTGCTTCGCCCTCGGCACGGTCCAGCCCGGCAAAGCGCTGGATGATCTCCTCTGCCACATGGATGCCGTTGACTTCGTTCTCCATAAAGATGGCATTGCGCTGGCTGACCACCGGCATAATGCCCGCCAGGATCCTGGC
>CAZUDU010000210.1:0-2783 GCA_964619455.1 uncultured Faecalibacterium sp. | reverse complement strand
GCGAGCAAAAACTATTTCGTGTTCGTTATCCCGGTGGCGGCAGAGCTGGATCTCAAGGCAGCTGCCCGCAGCGTGGGCGAAAAAAACGTCGCCATGATCCATGTGGCGGAG
Source organism: uncultured Faecalibacterium sp. (assembly GCA_964619455.1). Taxonomy (GTDB): domain Bacteria; phylum Bacillota; class Clostridia; order Oscillospirales; family Ruminococcaceae; genus Faecalibacterium. The sequence goes on along the minus strand of CAZUDU010000210.1, from coordinate 2,672 downwards.
ATCAACAAGGTCACCGGCTATGTCCGGGGCGGGTGCAGCCCGGTGGGCATGAAAAAGCAGTACCGGACCGTCTTTGACGAGAGCGCCCTTTTGCAGGAGAAGATCTATGTTTCCGGCGGGCGCATCGGCACGCAGGTGTGCTGTGCCCCGGCGGATCTTGTGCGCGCGGCAAGGGCTTCGACCGCAAAGATCATCTATTGAAAAACCGGTGTTCCGGCAGGGGCGGAGTGCTTTTTATTACAATAAAAAGTGCATCAAAAACAGAAGTCATACTAACAAAGAAAAGCGATGTCGAAACTGCACAAATTTTTTGAAAGTTTTTTGACACCGGAAGAACACAAAGGAGAAATTGCCCAAACACCCTTTGCAAAGCCGGAATTTTGCCGTACACTGTATACAGCACAAGGACGAAGTCCCCCGTCTGGTGGGTCGTGATCGTCCGGAAAACGCTGAGTACAGAGAGATGCGGAGGGGACTTTGATGCGTAAGATGCACAATGCGATCGGTCGTTTTGGCAGCTGTGCGCGTCAGGGGCATCCTGCGTTTTTGTCCGGCGCAGCAGAAGGAAAGTATGATCCGCAGAGTAAAAGGCCGTGGTACAGGTGTACCACAGCCTTTTTTTGTTTGTCTGCAAGAAAGAGAGGCTTGGATTATGGTTCGTAAAGTTGCTGTGATCATGGGATCCGACAGCGATTGGCCGGTGGTCAAGGGGGCCTGCGCACAGCTCAAGGCACTGGGCATCCCGTTTGAGGCGCACATCCTTTCGGCACACCGCACCCCGGCGGCCGCAGCAGAGTTTGCCAAGGCAGCACGCGCCAACGGCTTTGGCGTGATCCTGTGCGCGGCGGGTATGGCAGCGCATCTGGCCGGTGCGTTTGCCGCCAACACGACTTTGCCGGTCATCGGCATCCCGATGAAGGGCGGTGCGATGGACGGCATGGACGCCCTGCTTGCAACGGTGCAGATGCCCAGCGGCATCCCGGTGGCAACGGTGGCGCTCAATGGTGCCAAGAACGCGGCATGGCTCGCCGCCGAGATCCTTGCCCTGAGCGATGACGCGCTTGCCGAAAAGCTGGAAGCCGAGCGCACCGCGATGGCGCAGCAGATCGCCGCCAAGGAAGCCAAACTTCAAACCGAGATCGCAGAACTGTGAGGGAAGCCAATGTCTGATTTTACTTATCCGCTGCACGAGGAATGCGGCGTTTTCGGAATTTATGATAAAGCCGGTACCGAGGATGTGGCAGAAGCCGTCTACTCGGCGCTGTGGTCGCTGCAGCACCGTGGTCAGGAGAGCTGCGGCATCGCCGTCAATGATGACGGTGTGATCAACGGCCACCGGGATCTGGGTCTGATCGGGGAGGTGTTCACCCCGGAGGTGCTGGCATCTCTGTCCCGCCCCAATGCCCGCATGGCGACCGGTCATGTGCGTTACGCCACCGCAGGCACCCGCAGCCGTGCCAATGCCCAGCCGATGATCGTCCGCCACGGGCGCGGCACCATGGCGCTGTGCCACAACGGCAACCTGACCAACGCCGTCCAGCTGCGCAATGATCTGGAAAACGAGGGCGCGATCTTCCACGGCTCCTCGGATACCGAGGTCATCTGCTATCTGGTCACCCGCAACCGTATGACCAGCAAGAGCATCGAGGAGGCCATCAGCAAGACGATGGATGTTCTGGATGGTGCATACAGTCTGGTCATCATGTCCGCGACCAAGATGATCGCAGCACGCGACCCCCGCGGCTACCGCCCGCTGTGCATCGGCACCCTGCCGGGCGGCGGCTACGTCTTTGCCAGCGAGAGCTGCGCACTGGACGCGGCCGGAGCCACCCTGCTGCGGGATGTTGAGCCGGGCGAGATCGTTGTGGCAGACGCCAACGGTCTGCGCAGCCTCAAGGACCACTGCGGCTGCAAGGAAAGCCAGCTTTGCGTGTTCGAGTTCATCTACTTTGCCCGTCAGGACAGCGTGATCGAGGGCAGCTCGGTGCACGAGGCGCGCAAGCAGGCAGGCCGCTTCCTTGCGCAGGAGCACCCGGTGGAAGCTGATGTGGTCATCGGCGTGCCGGATTCGGGTCTGGACGCTGCGATGGGCTACGCCGAAGAGAGCGGCATCCCCTACGGTATGGGCTTCATCAAGAATAAGTACATCGGCCGTACCTTCATCCAGAGCAGCCAGAAGCAGCGTGAGCGCAGCGTGCGCATCAAGCTGAACGTGGTGTCTGAAACGGTGCGCGGCAAGCGCGTGGTTCTGGTGGATGACTCCATCGTGCGCGGCACCACCTCTGCCCGCATCATCAATCTGCTGCGCGATGCCGGTGCAAAGGAGGTCCACTTCATGGTCTCCGCACCGCCGTTCAAGTATCCGTGCTACTTTGGCACCGACATCCCGGATCAGAAGATGCTGGTCGCGACCGGACGCAATCTGGAAGAGATCAACGAGATCATCGGTGCGGACACACTGGGCTATCTGTCCACCGAGCACGTTGTCCAGCTTGCCCGGAACTCCAAGTGCGGTTTCTGCACGGCTTGCTTTACCGGCAAGTATGCCGTAAAGCCGGAAGAGGTGCTTTCCACCGATATTCACGAACGCCACCTGAACGACCGTCCCAAGGACGCCAAAAAGTTAGGAGAGTAACAAGATGGAAAAGAGCTATTCTGAAAGCTACGCAGCA
>CAZUDU010000209.1:0-2795 GCA_964619455.1 uncultured Faecalibacterium sp. | reverse complement strand
CCCTTCAGCTTGCCTTCCTTCTTTTCCACCGTAACACCGGGCCAGTTGCCCACGTACTGGTTGGAGCCGGTCAGCGCATTGAACAGGGTGGTCTTACCACTGTTCGGGTTGCCGGCAAGTGCAATTTTAATGCTCATACGATGTATTCCTCCCTTTGCGATCAGACGATCTCGATCATCTCAGCATCCGCTTTCCGAACGGTCAGTTCGTAGTTGCGCACAGTCAGCTCCATCGGGTCACCCAGCGGTGCGACCTTGCGCACATAGATGCTCACGCCCTTGGTGATGCCCATATCCATGATGCGGCGCTTGACCGGACCTTCTCCGTGCAGCTTTGCCACGGTGACGGTCTCGCCTACCTTCACATCTTTCAGAGTCTTCATAACAACAGTTCCTCCTCTGTGTGTCTATCTCTGGGAGCCGGTTCTCAACTTCCGGGAGCCGGTTCTCACTTACAGCGCAATGCGCTTTCAGCCGATCATAATGCGGTTTGCCATCGTCTTATCCAGCGCGATGCGGCTCTCCTTGACCTGTACGATCAGGTTGCCCGCGATCTGGTTGACCACCGTTACCTCACTGTCCAGCACAAAGCCAAGCTCCGCCAGATGCAGCCGGACTTCATCCTTGCCGGTGATCTTGCGGATGGTAACGGTCTCGCCTGCTTTCGCCATTGTCAAAGGCATCATTTTTCTTCCGCTTCCCTTCTGATCTTGTTTGGAAGTAATTTTCATGTAGTTAGTCAGTCAAAACTACCAGCACAGATAGTTTACTCAAACTAACACTCAATGTCAACATCTTTTTCATACTTCCAGTTAGTTTGTGACAACAAACAAATTCATTCAAATTTCGCAGCTCCCTTTTGTAGATATTAGTAATAGCTAACCCTCCCATTTGACACAACCGCGCCGCACAGCTTCAATGGCTGCACAGCGCGGCTGCGTGTCAAAAAGGAGGATCGCCCCCGCCGCGGGCACACGCTGCGGCGGGCTTGCCAGGATAAAAAGAGAGTATTGAAAGATAATAGCATTTTATGCCGCCACAGCAAGGCGGAGGATCGGCGTTCCGCTGCGGAACAGCCGCAGGTAGACGCTCGTGCACTTGGTCAGCTGTTCAAAATGCTTCTGCGCTGCCACCGGATCGCCATAGGACTTCCAGCAGCCACAGCAGGTAAAGTTCTGCCCACGGTTGCGGATAAAGCCCTCCACATCTTCGAGCGGATACCCCAGAAAGATGCCGATCTCATGCGGAAAATCCGCCCCGCAGCACAATCTGCGGGAAAGCTGGGTCAGCACCGCCGCACAGTCCCCCACCTCAGAAGAAAGAATGTAGCCTTCCTGCTGCAAAAAGTGCTGCACCGCTGCTTGCTGCAGCACCGCACGCAGGCGGCTGACCCGGTAAACATAAACCAGATACTGGCGGTTGCGCACGCAGCCCTTGAGCACCCGCACTCGCAGTCCCTTGGGGTTCAGCTGCTGGTTCCAATTTTTGACCCGCTGAGCAAGATCTGCGCTGTCGCTCGTTTCATAGCGGAACAACCCGGCGGGCTTCAGGCTTGCCAGCACCGGCGCACACTGCTCGATCATCACGGTCTCAAAATTGCGTTCCATCCACTGCCCTCCTGCGGCGTTTGTGCCCGGTTTTTTGGCCGGTGCAGTCATTTTTGGTTAGCCAACTCTAACATCTTTCGGAAAAAGAAACGGCATCGGATGCCGTGTTGTTTCGCGGTTAGTTCTATCTAACAACACAAGTATGTTATCACAAACTCCTTGTCCTGTCAACTGCTATTTGTAAAAAATGCGGGGATAAGTTCCACCTCATCCGTCTGCTCCCGGCGGTCGCAGCCACCTTCCCCTCAAGGGGAAGGCTCTGGCGGTACGGCGATGTTTCCCTCCTTGCCCTTGGCTCGCCCTCTAGGAGAGCTGGCAAAGCCGCAAGGCTTTGACTGAGAGGGCCGGCACGCTTGCCCTCCGCATTGTTTTCTCAAAATGTGTGTGCTATACTTGACCCGAACTTACATTCTATTTTTGCTGCAAAAGGAGTTTTTATGCCCCAGAATCTCTCACAAGCAGAACTTTCCAGCCGCATCCGGGCACTGCTCACGGATGCGGCTTCCCCCGTCATCGTTGCGCTGGACGGACGCTGCGGCAGCGGCAAAACGACCCTTGCTGCCGCTCTTGCCCGGCAGTTCCCCGCCTGTCATCTGCTGCATACAGACGATTTCTACCTGCCCCCGGCACAGCGGGCTGAGGGCTGGGAGCACACACCCTGTGCCAACATGGATCTGGAACGGCTGCACCGGGAGCTGCTTGCCCCCCTTGCCGCCGGGCAGAGCGGCATTTACCGGGCATACTCCTGCCGGGAGGGGCATTTTTTACCCGCACAGCACCTTGCCCCCCGGCCGCTCATTCTGCTGGAGGGCAGCTACGCCCACCACCCCATCCTATGCGGCTGCGAAACGCTGCGGGTGTTCGTCACCTGCGAGAAAACCGTGCAGCTCGCCCGCCTGCAAGCGCGCGAGGGCGAGCGCTTTGCCGCCTTTGCCGAGCGCTGGATCCCACTGGAAGAAGGCTATTTTGCCTTGCACAACATTTTTAAAAAGGCAGATTTTATCTTTGATACATCCTCTCTATAACGCAAATGAGCCGGTACAGTTTCGTCCACTGCACCGGCTCATTCTTTTCTCTTAGCGGTTCTTGTACATATCCTGATAGTAATTCTGGTAGTCGCCGCTGGTGACATGCGCCATCCATTCCTCATGCTCGAGGTACCAGTCGATGGTCAGCACGATGCCCTTTT
>CAZUDU010000208.1:0-2841 GCA_964619455.1 uncultured Faecalibacterium sp. | reverse complement strand
TCAAAGACAGCGAATATGATCTGGTGCTGTACACCTGCACCTATGGCGGCAAGACTCGCATCGTCGTGTATTGCAGCCGCGCAGCCGCTGAACGCACTGTGACCGTCCCGGCAGCCTGACTTGCGTATCCAAGTATCGGATCCCTCGTTCCCCTCTCAGGGAGCGGGGGATTTTTGTGTTGTGCGGCGGATGCGACGCCCGGGGGAGTAGGCTCTCCTTATGCAAACAAGAAAAGCTCCCTTTTCAGGGAGCTTTTCTGTTTATCGGATTCAGTTTGCGGTCAGCAGTTCCTCGCCGGTGGAGCTGAACACGCGCAGCTCCTGCCCGGTCACGCTGGACAGCAGCGCCAGATAGCTGCGTCCGGGGAGGATGTTCAGGCTCTCGCCATCGGCATCGTAGAAGGCAAAGGTGCTGTCCACCCCCTGTGTCCATGTGATCAGCCACAGCTGCCCGCCGTTGAGCCAGACACCGCCGCCCATCGTCAGGTCGTAATCCAGCGACTGCTCATCGTCCCGCAGGGTAGAGGAGCTGTACAGCACCAGAACGTTGTCGAATTCGGCCTGCTCACCGGTGTTGGAGTCCAGCTGCGCAGAGCCGTCCGCGCGGGACATCCCGTAGGCGTCGTAGGTGGCGTTGTACGCAAAGCCGGTCGCACTCTCAGACGGGAAATCGATCCACACCGCGGACGCGTCCGCAAAGGTCGGTTCAGGCGGTGAGCCTTCTGCCTGCGGCAGAAATGCGGGCAGGGCAGGGGAGGCGGGCGCGGCATCCGGTTCGGACGCAGAAGGCTGGCTGAGCGGCAGGCTGCTGGTGAGGTTCAGGCTTTCCAGCACACCGCCCACGGCACTGCCGCTGGTGCGCCACAGCGGGGCGGCGTTCCATACATCGTCACAGAAAAAGGCGTTGCGACCCACCTCCAGCGCGTCCACAGCGCGCAGTTTGATGTAGTCAAGGTAGTTCCGGGCGTACAGCTCGCTGCCGTTCTGGATGGGCAGGACCTGCTGCCCGGACAGCAGCCGCCAGTACAGATCCTGCCCGGCATTGACCGGGCCGACCGTTGGCATGGCGCGCAGGGCGGGATAAACAAGGCACAGGCTCGTGGGAGCGTCTGCCTTGGTCTGGGCTTCCAGCACCACCGAAGCGCTTCCGATGCCCCATTGCGCGGCGGTGGAAGGGCTGTTGTCGATGACCACGGCAGCGACCCTTTCTCCGGGGAAATAAAGAGGCTGCCCGGTCAGTGGATCGGCAGGGGCGGTGCTCTCGGCGGGCGGCGTTTCCTGCCCGCCGGCGCAGCCGCTCAGAAGCGCGGCGCAAAGTACGGCTGCGCCAAGGAATTTGCAGATGCTTTTTTTCATGGCGTTCCTCGCTCAGTTGTAGCTGAAATTGCTCTGTTCGTCATCGTCCGCGAGGGCAAGATAGGTCTTGCCGCGGTTGAGCACAAGCTCGGTGCCGTCCAGCGCACGGACCCGCAGCGGGTGTTCGGGGGATGCCTTTTCCCACACGGCGGGCTGTACCTTTCCGCGGGTGAAGAGGTACGCTTCGCCGCCCTCGATGTACTGTACCTGCTGTACGTCGCCGGAGTCACCGGGGTAAGCGGCGATGTTGGCAAAGCAGACCAGCAGGTTGTCGAAGCGGAGCTGCTGGCGGTTCAGCTCATCGACTGCGTTCTCGAACCCACCGGTGATGCGGCTGTACTGCTGCATCCGGTACTGGCGGGTCGTGCGGTCATAGGAAAAGCGGCTTTGATAGTTTTCTGCGTGCACCACGAGCACCTCGTTGGCGTTCTTTGCGTCCGGCAGGGCGGCTTCGGAGCCGGTGCGGTAGTCTGCAAAGCGGAAAAAAGTGTCCTCGCAAGGGTACTCCAGCCCGATGCCTGCGTTGGCACAGGCGGTGCGGATCTCCTTGCCGGAGGTGAACTCGGTGTGCTCGTAGGCGACCACGCCGCCGCGGTCATCGCGGTGGGCAACGTGCGGGTGGACCGGGGTATCGAAGTAGCTCTTGCCGCCGATGTTCAGCCCGGAGTAGTCGTACACGCTGATGAACTTGGTGCAGGGAGCGCTTTCGCCATCGTGATAATAGAGCGCCTGCCACGGCATCAGCAGCTGCAAAAACTGATCCCGCCCGGAGCGCAGGGGACCGACCTCCGGGATGGCGTCCGCATCGTGGTAGACCGCGCAAAAGCGGGTGATGTTGCCCTCCACCTTGCTCTCGATGAGCAGATCGGCGGCAGAAAGACCCCGCTGCGGGCGGGCGTTCTGCCGCGCAGAGTTGCAGATGTTGTTGACCATCACGCCCACCAGCCGCCCGTTGCTGCGGCGGGCTTCGCCGGTCAGAGGGTCGGCATCATAAGGCGGCAGGGCGCTGGGCGCGGGTGCGGCTTCGGAGGACGAAGTGTCGGTTTCGTCCGTGCCCAGCAGCTTCCGGAACCAGTCGGAAAAGCCGCTGCCCAGCCCGGCATGCCCCACCCCGGCACAGCCGGACAGCGCCAGCGCCGCTGCGCACGCGCTGGAAAGATGCAGAATAAAACGTCGGGTGACTTTCATAGAAAAACCTCCTGCCCCGGCGGATCGGCACAGCTGCGGCGCGCCGAAGAGTCGGTTTTGATCGGGGACGATTTTATTTGATTGTAACGATTCTGCTCCGTTTTGTAAAGGGAAAGTTGCGTGAAACGATGTTGCAAAGTTTTTGCGCCTTTTTCTAGTGTCAGGCTTGCTTTTTTGCGTGGTTTGTGGTAAAATTATTCGGCGGTACTGTTTTTACCGCTGAATATGCGCTCGTAGCTCAGTCGGTAGAGCATCTGACTTTTAATCAGAGGGCCTGGGATTCGAGTTCCCACGAGCG
>CAZUDU010000207.1:0-2849 GCA_964619455.1 uncultured Faecalibacterium sp. | reverse complement strand
CAAAGATCGCCGGGGTCGAGATCGAGGCGTTTGCCGCCGAGATGTTTGAAGCGGGCGAAAAGCTGGACGGCAAGACCGCAGAGGAAGTGTTCCTGCAGGACTTCAAGGTGTTCATGTGCGGCGACATCCGTTTTGGCGTGGCACAGGGCAGCTATATGACCCGTAAGAACCTTCAGGCGGCGCAGAAGCTGCTGAATCCCTATCTGGAAGAAGCACGCAATAAGCAGAATGTGGAGGATCTGTATGTTCTGCTGACCGATGTGCCCAAGGAAGAGAGCGTGGTCATCGGTACCGGGCGGTACGCCGCTGCGATGCTTTCTGAGGGCTTTGACGTGCAGCCCGCCGAGGACGGCAGCTTCACCCTGCCGGGCGTGGTCAGCCGCAAAAAGCAGTTCATCCCGTCGGTCATGGCGGCGTATCAGGAGCTGTAAGAGTGACCCTCTCAGCCAAACCCATACGGGTTTGCCAGCTCCCCCAAAGGGAGAGCTGGCGAGCGCAGCGAGACGGAGAGGGGCGTTGCCCAAGCAGGAAGGAACCCATCATGTTTGACTTTTTGAAAAAGAAAGACCGCACCCCGCCCGCTCTGCCGGAAGGCACGGTGCGGCGGCACTACTCCATCCACGGGCAGGTGCAGGGGGTCGGCTTCCGTTACCGCGCGCAGTATGCCGCGCAGACGCTGGGGCTGACCGGCTGGGTGGAGAACGAGTTCGACGGCTCGGTCACGCTGGAAGTGCAGGGAGACCCGGAGCTGTTCGGGCAGCTGTTTTCCATGATCCAGAAAAGTGATTATGTCCGGATCGAGGGGATGAGCCAGGCGGACTGCGCTCCCGACCCGTGGGAGCGCGGCTTTGCGGTGCGCGGCTACTGATCCGGTAAATTGCAAAACGACACAAAACGGCGGACGCATCAGCGTCCGCCGTTTTGCTCTTTCTATTTTTGTCGTGTATATGGAGTTACATTAGTTGACGATCTTGAGGGGAGAATTTTCCGTCCAGAGGGTGCCGTCCAGCAGGCGGGTGACAGCCAGCTTGCCGTTTGCATTGATCCGTGCCGGATCCAGTGCGTAAAAGTCGCTCTCCTTCAGATGTTCGGGGTCGGCGGCGGGATCGATGCCCGCAACACACACCCAATGTCCATAGGTGGAGCTGGTGGAGATGTGAGGGTAATCGACCTTTTCCCAGCCGGAGCCGGTCAGGTGATATTCATAGCTTGTGACGCGGTTTGCATGTTTCTTCACCCCGGTCACGGTGGTGTTCTTTAAATGTACGATGACCGGCCGACCGGCTTCCAGTTCGGTGTAGAGCTTGGTCAGGCATTCTTCCAGATCGCCGGAAAAGCCGGTGTAGCCGCCTGCCGACCAGACCGCACCGTTCGACCACATCCCGCTGCCGGAGCAGACCTTGCCATCCAGAATGGTGCGGGCGTAGCGCAGCGCATACAGGCTGCACTTGCCGGAGGTCTGGTTGCCGATGGAAAGTATCTGGCTGGTATCAAAGCTCAGAAGCCGGATGCCGTTCTGATCCTCCAGAGCGGCGGCGTGAGCGCGGGGAACGATGAGCGCGAGCAGCATCCACAGTGCAAGCACTGCTGCTGCCAGACGCCGTGTCGTGCGGGCGGGACAGTGTTGCACGGGAGAGCGACCTTCCTTCTTTTTACTGATTTTATTCTAGCGCAAAAAGGTGGTGAAAATGTGTAAATTCAGGACAAAATTTAGGAATGTCTTAAAAAGTCAAGATGTTCTTTCTTGTGTGCAACAAAACATTTGCCTGCCCGGAAATGAGACGGCATTTCGTTGCAAAACCCACAAAGCTGGTAGATTGCATAAAGGATATGTAATATCTTTAGGCGGGTTTGCGGATTGACGGTCTTGGAGCGAACCGGTACAATGAAGATGAGCAACGGCCGTTGGATCAGCAGGCCGCTGCACACATTCAAGAGATGAATGGATCATGATGATGAGGATTGGAGATGACATTATGAAAAACTGGAAGAAACTTGTGGCAATGGTTCTGGCGGGCGTGATGGCGCTGGCAATGCTGACTGCCTGCGGCGGCGCTGGTGGTGCAGCTGGCAGCTCTGTGAAAAAAGATGAGGATGTTCAGACCGAGCAGGCAATCATCCGGGAGATGAACAAGAAGGCAGGTAGTGCATCCTTTACGAACAACGGCACACTGAAAGATGTTGCGTGGGAGTCGCTGAGCAAGATCGATACGGAGACTGGTTCGATCAAGTGGAGCGATGCGCATACGGTCAAGACAACGGATGGCAAAACGGTTTTTGTGAACGTTGCCACAAACGGCAATGTTGGATACGGTGACAAGAATGTGACTGCGAACAATGTGACGAGTGTGGAATCCAGCAAACTGCTGGATTGGATGGAAAGCAACAATCTGTTCCACGAGATCGATTTCGCATTGACCAATCGCTGGGTCGATATCGGTGTGGCCGCAAAGAAGGTCGACGGAAAAGTCTATGTGGCGGTTGCGGTCAGTGTGAACTGGAAGTAACGTTTGTTCCGCGATCCTGAAAAAGAAATGGAACCCTCGGCAGAGAGCGTAAAGGCTCTCTGCCTTTTTTATTGCGATGCACAGGCTCGCGCGCTCCGTCGGTGGTTACTCCCTCAATGAGGGAGCCTTATCTCAGAAGAGATAACCTTGCCGCACTGCCCTTGCCGCTCCCTTTGAGAGAGGCGTCAAAACCGTTGGGTTTTGACGGAGAGGGCGAGGATGCTAAATGTTTTTCGCGAAAAGTTTCTTTGACTTGCGCAAAAAGGATTTCCGTGAATTCTCCTGCTCAGACAGTGCAAAGCACGGCGTTCTGTGGTACAATAAAAGGGTATCCGATACCAC
>CAZUDU010000206.1:0-2897 GCA_964619455.1 uncultured Faecalibacterium sp. | reverse complement strand
CTGGCACCCTACATGGGTCTGGACTCCATCAGCCCCTATCTGCCCTATGCCGAAAAGCAGGGCAAGGGTCTGTTCGTGCTCTGCCGCACTTCCAACGGCGGCGCAAAGGACTTTGAGTACGAGAAGCTGGCAGACGGCCGCCATGTTTACGACCTGGTGGGCGACAAGCTGAACGCGCTGGGCAAGGACTATATGGGCGAGCACGGCTACTCCTCCATCGGTCTGGTCATCGGCGGCACCCACATCGAGGAAGCCACCGAGATCCGTGCAAAGTACAAGGACAGCTTCTTCCTGATCCCGGGCTACGGCGCACAGGGCGGCAAGGCAGAGGACATTGCCCAGTACCTGACCGCAGGCAACGGCGGCGTGGTCAACTCCAGCCGCGGCATCCTGCTGGCCTACAAGAAGCAGCCCGGCACCCGTTTTGACGAAGCTGCTTACAACGAATGTGTCAACATGAAGGAGGCAATTGCTCATGCGTGCAGTCTGCTGTGAGGCGACCGTCCTGCGCCACGAGGCGGTGACGGAGGATGTCCGTCTGCTGACCGTCCGCTGGAGCGATGCGGAGCATCAGCCCCATGCGGGGCAGTTCTTCACCCTGCGGGCGTGGGCTGCCAACGAAGCGCCCTTCCTCTCCCGCCCCATCAGCGTGCACAGCTGGGACGCACAGATCCAGACGCTGGAGTTTTTGTATCAGGTGGTGGGCGAGGGCACCGAGAAGATCGCTGCCTTGAAAGAGGGCGACACCTTCCAGCTCACCGGTCCGATGGGCAACGGCTTTGATGTCAAGTCCATCACCGGGCAGTACAAGAAGATCGCTGTGGTGGGCGGCGGCATTGGCACAGCGCCCATGTACCAGCTCACCCGCGAGCTGGCGGCGGCAGGGGTCAAGCCGGATGTGTTCTTTGGTTTTCGGGATACGCCCTACTGCATGGAGGAATACCGCTCCATCGCAAACAGCGTCAAGGTCTCGACCGATACCGGCGCGGTGGGATTCCACGGCTTTGTCACCCAGCTGTACGACCCGGCAGACTATGATGTTGTGCTGGTGTGCGGCCCCACGGTCATGATGAAAAATGCCGCCCGCCTCTGTGCAGAAAAAGGCACCCCCTGCTTTGTCAGTCTGGAAAAGAAGATGGCGTGCGGCATCGGTGCCTGCCTTGGCTGCACCTGCCAGACCAAGGGCGGCGAGGGCAAGAGCGTGTGCAAGCATGGCCCGGTGTTTGACGCAACGGAGGTGTTCTTCTGATGGCAGATCTGAAAACGAACCTTTTGGGCTTTGCAATGAACAGCCCGATCATCGGCGCTTCCGGCACGGTGGGCTACGGTGTGGAATATGAGGAGCTGGCAGATTTTGCAAAGATCGGCGGCATCTCCGGCAAGGGTCTGACCCTGCATGGTCAGTACGGCAACAAGGGCGAGCGCCTGTGGGAGACCCCGTCCGGTCTGATCAACAGCATCGGTTTGCAGAACCCCGGCGTGCAGCACTTTATCGATGTGGAACTGCCGGAGATGCTGGCACTGAAGCAGAGATACGGTACGGTGGCGATCGCCAATCTGGGCGGCCACAGTGAAGAAGAGTACATCGAGGGCGCGGCTCTGCTGAGCGAGAGCGCAGTGGATATCATCGAGCTGAACATCTCCTGCCCCAACGTCAAGGTAGGCGGCATGGCATACGGTGTCAAGGCGGATGCGGCCGGTGCGGTGGTGCGCATGGTGCGCGATGTCTGCAAAAAGCCGCTGATGGTCAAGCTCAGCCCGCAGGCAGAGAACATCCCGGAGATGTGCAAGGCAGTGGAAGCCGCCGGTGCGGATGCCATCAGCCTGACCAACACCTTTCAGGCATGCGCGATCGACCTGGAAAAGCGCCGCCCGGTGTTCGACAACATCTTTGCGGGCCTGTCCGGCCCGGCGGTGCGCCCCATCGCCCTGCGCATGACATGGCAGGCTGTGGGCGCGGTGAACATTCCGGTCGTGGGTCTGGGCGGCATCGCTACCGGTAAGGATGCACTGGAGTTCATCATGGCAGGTGCAGCGGCCGTGCAGGTGGGTGCCGCAAACTTTGCGAACCCCCGTGCGATGGAGACCATTGCAGACGAGATGGCACAGTGGATGGACGCCCACGGAGTGAAGACGCTGGATGAGATCCGCGGCTGCGCCCGCAATGCTGTATAAAAACAGAAAAACGAGATTTGAATTGCAAATAAATATGTATATAACAAAAATAAATGCATAAATTTGCAATTTAACAAAAAGCGTGCTACAATACGATTCAAATAGACAAAGGACAAAATAGAGAGGTATAGGATTATGAAAAACGCACTGGACGTTCTGAAGAGCTGTGACGCATTTCTGGAAGGCCACTTCCTGCTTTCCTCCGGCCGCCATTCCAGCGCATACTGCCAGATGGCTTATCTGCAGCAGTACCCCGACCGCTGTGCCGATGTGATGGAGCATGTCGCAGAGAAGATCAAGGAGCTGGACGTGGACGTGATCGTCGGGCCTGCAATGGGCGGCATCGTGTACGCATACGAGCTGGCACGCCAGACCGGCAAGCGCGCCATCTTCACCGAGCGTGTGGACAATGTGATGACCCTCAAGCGCTTTGCCATCAATCCGGGTGAGAAGTGCCTGATCGCAGAGGACGTTGTGACCACCGGCATCTCCTCGCTGGAGACCAAGCGCGTCATTGAGGAAGCAGGCGGCATCTGCCTGGGCATCACCTGCGTGGTGGACCGCACCAAGCCCGAGGCACCGTCTCCCATCCCCATCGTGGCAAGTGCCCTGAAGCTGGATCTGCCCAACTACGCACCGGAAGAGTGCCCCATCTGCAAGGAGGGCAAGCTGCCGCTGGTGCATCTGGGCAGCCGCAAGATGAAGCAGGAAGCAAAGCAGAC
>CAZUDU010000205.1:0-2909 GCA_964619455.1 uncultured Faecalibacterium sp. | reverse complement strand
GGGTGTTTTGGTTGCGCCAGCAGGAGTCGAACCTACGATGGGGGAGTCAAAGTCCCCTGCCTTACCGCTTGGCGATGGCGCATCGTGAGAGTAATTATACCACAATTTCGCCCATTTCACAAGAGGTGCGGCAGAGTTTCTTTGGCAGCAAAAACGCCCCCGCCGGTGCACAATGGCACGGGCGGGGGCGTTCTGATTCAAATGACTGCCAGCGGAACGCAGCTTACTGCTGTGCGTTCTTCTTGGCTTCCAGTGCGATGATGGCATCGCGGCGGCTCAGGTTGATACGACCCTGCTGGTCGATATCGGTGACCTTGACCACGATAGCGTCGCCCACAGCCACAACATCCTCCACGCGCTCGACACGCTTGGTGTCCAGCTTGGAGATGTGGACCAGGCCTTCCTTGCCCGGAGCGATCTCGACGAATGCGCCGAAGTTCATCAGGCGGGTGACCTTGCCCTTGTAGATGGCGCCGATCTCAGGATCTTCCACGATGGTCTTGATGGTGAAGATGGCGCGCTTTGCGTCCTCCTGATCCACAGCAGAGACGAAGACGTGACCGTCCTCCTGCACGTCGATCTTGCAGTTGCAGGTCGCACAGATATCCTGAATGACCTTGCCGCCCTTGCCGATGACGTCCTTGATCTTGTCGGTGGGGATCATCATGCTGAACATCTTGGGTGCCCAGCGGCTCAGCTCCTCACGGGGCTGTGCGATCTCGGGCTTGATGATCTCGTCCAGAATGAACAGACGGCCCTTGCGGCACTTCTCGAAGGCTTCCTCGATGATCTCGTAGGTCAGACCGTCCACCTTGATGTCCATCTGGATGGCAGTGATGCCCTTGCGGGTGCCGCCGACCTTGAAGTCCATATCGCCGTGGAAGTCCTCAACACCCTGAATGTCCAGCATGGTCATCCAGCGCTCGCCCTCGGTGATCAGACCGCAGGAGATACCTGCGACCGGAGCCTTGATGGGCACACCAGCGTCCATCAGAGCCAGCGTGGAGCCGCAGATGGAAGCCTGAGAGGTGGAACCGTTGGAGGACAGCACCTCAGACACGCAGCGGATGGTGTAGGGGAACTCCTCCAGAGAGGGCAGCACCGGCACCAGAGCGCGCTCTGCCAGAGCGCCGTGGCCGATCTCGCGGCGGCCGGGGCTGCGGGGTGCGCGAGCCTCGCCGACCGAGTACGGCGGGAAGTTGTAGTGGTGGATATAGCGCTTGGTCTGCTCGTCGGTCAGGTCATCCATGAGCTGGTTGTCCTTGGTGCCGCCGAGGGTGCAGGTGGTGAGCACCTGCGTCTGACCACGGGTGAACATACCGGAACCGTGCACGCGGGGCAGGATGCCGACCTCGGCAGCCAGCGGGCGGATCTCGTTGATGCCGCGGCCGTCCACGCGCTTGCCGTCGTCCAGCAGCCAGCGGCGGACAACGTACTTCTGCATCTTGTAGCTGACCAGATCCAGATCGGCTGCGCTCAGGTCGGGGTACTCCTCGGCAATGCGGTCCATGATGGGCAGCAGGGCTGCATCACGCACGTTCTTGTCGTCGGTATCCATCGCTGCCTTGAAGTCGTCCAGATACTTGTCCTTGATGGCATGGAACAGATCCATATCCAGACCCACGACCTGGAAGTCGATCTTCTTCTTGCCGCGCTCAGCAACGATCATGTTGATGAACTCGATGATCTTCTTGATCTCAGCGTGAGCGGTCTTGATGGCGGTGAGCATGGTATCCTCATCCACCTCGTTCGCGCCGGCCTCGATCATGACGATCTTCTCCATAGAAGCTGCAACGGTCAGAGCCAGATCGCTGACCTTGCGCTGCTCCTGAGTGGGGTTGATCACGATCTCGCCATCGACCAGACCCACCTGCACGCCGCCGATGGGACCATTCCAGGGGATATCAGACACAGCGGTGACCAGAGAAGCACCGATCATGCCGGTGATCTCGGGGCTGCAATCCGGGTCAAGGCTCATGACGGTCATGGTGATGCACACGTCGTTGCGCATCTCCTTGGGGAACAGCGGGCGCATGGGGCGATCCACGACACGGCTGGTCAGGATCGCACGCTCACCGGGGCGGCCCTCACGGCGCATGAAGCTGCCGGGGATGCGGCCTGCGGCGTAGAGCTTTTCCTCGTACTCCACGTTCAGGGGGAAGAAGTCCACGCCCTCACGGGGCTTCGGGCTCATGACCACGTTGCACATCACACAGGTCTCGCCGTAGCGGATCAGTGCGCTGGCATTGGACAGACCGCACATCTTGCCCATTTCGACCTTGAACGGGCGGCCGGCCAGAGTGGTCTCGTAGACCTTGAAGTTTTCAAAGGTCTCTTTGCGGGAACCGAATTCGATTGCCATTTGTTTTGCCTCCTTGTTTTTTGGGATTTTTTATCCAAAAGGCGGCAACTGAGCATCAGAGCAATAAATCCAGCGTCCGTACACCCCTGCACAGGCGTTCGATTTACTGCTGCGACACACAGCAGCGCCTCAGGCACAAAAAAGCAAAGGGCAGGTACCCATAGCGGTACCTGCCCTCTGTTTAAATTACTTACGCAGACCCAGAGTTGCGATCAGAGCACGGTAACGCTCGATGTCCTTCTTCTGGAGGTAGGCCAGCAGATTGCGGCGGCGGCCAACCATCTTCAGCAGACCACGGCGGCTGTGGTGATCCTTGGGGTTCTTCTTCAGGTGCTCGTTCAGCTCGTTGATGTGAGCGGTCAGCAGAGCGACCTGGACTTCGGGGGAGCCAGTGTCCTTCTCGGTCAGAGCGACTTTGGCCATAACTTCCTGCTTGTTCATAATAAAATACCTCTTTATAAAATGATAAATCATTTGCCGATGGCACAGCAGCGGGAAACGGTATCTCCCAATGGGCATACTCCCAGCCCCGAACCACGGTAACAGA
>CAZUDU010000204.1:0-2914 GCA_964619455.1 uncultured Faecalibacterium sp. | reverse complement strand
GCGCCAAGCGGTTCCATGTGCATTTTTCCCGCATCGAATACTCCAAAGGCGGGGAAAAACGGCACTGGACCTTTGCCGAGACCCAGTTTGGTCCGGAGCCGCAGCCGCTGATGGAGCTGCTGGCAGAGCGTGATCTTGCGCCGGTGGTCATCTGTGAAAGCTCCGGCACGCAGGCGGAGGATGCCTGCACGATGCAGCGGATGTACCGTCTGGCAAGGGGAGAATAAAGCGCTTGCTTTAACTTTTTTGTGTTTTCATCGTCTTTTTTGCCCAAACCCCTTGCCAAATGCAGTAGGATTGGGTAAAATAAATAGAGATATGCGTAAAGCATTTGAGATTAATTTTATGGAGGAATTCCTATGATTTCTGCAGGCGAGTTTCGCAACGGCGTGACCTTTGAGCAGGACGGCCAGGTTCTTCAGGTCGTTGAGTTCCAGCACGTTAAGCCCGGCAAGGGCGCTGCCTTTGTCCGTACCAAGACCAAGAACGTCATCACCGGTTCTGTGGTCGAGACCAGCTACAACCCCACCGCTAAGTTCCCGCAGGCATTCATCGAGCGCCGCGATGTGACTTACAGCTATGAGGATGGCGATCTGTACCACTTCATGGACAACGAGACCTACGACGATATCCCCGTCAACGTAGCAGACGTTCCCGCAAACTTCAAGTTCTGCAAGGAGAACGAGCTGTGCAAGCTGCTGAGCTACAAGGGCAAGGTCTTCAGCGTTGAGATCCCCAACTTCATCGAGCTGGAAGTCACCCAGACCGAGCCGGGCGTTCGTGGCAACACCGCTACCAACACCCTGAAGCCCGCTACTGTCGAGACCGGTGCTGAGATCCGTGTTCCCCTGTTCATCAACGAGGGCGACCACATCCGCATCGATACCCGCACCGGCGAGTATATGGAGCGCGTCTGATCTGAATGGATCGAATCAACCGGGCAGCGGGCAACCGTTTGCCCGGTTTTTTACAATTCTGAATATCATCTAAGGAGGGCTTTCACATGGAACTCAAGGAAAAGGCTGCCTATCTCAAGGGTTTGATCGAGGGTCTGGGCATTGATGAGACTACCAAAGAAGGCAAGATCATCAAGGCGATGAGCGAGCTGCTGGGTGAGATGGCCGACGCAGTCTGGGGTCTGGATGAAGATCTGACCCGTGCGTATGACCAGATCAACGACCTGAGCGAGGAGCTGGAGGATCTGGAAGCAGACCTCTACGAGGATGAAGATGACTCTGCCGCCGATGACGAAGGCGAGGATGAGGACGAAGAGGACGATGACATTGCCAGCGAGCCGTTCTACGAGGTCGAGTGCCCCGGCTGCGGCGAGACGGTCTATGTCAGCGAGGACGATCTGGACGCGGGCGAAGCGACCTGCGCTGCCTGCCACGCGACCTTTGAAGTCGCGCTGGACGACGAGGTGGAAGAACCCGGCGAGGATATCGTCCAGTACGAGGTCACCTGCCCGGATTGCGGCGAGACTGCGATCTTTGAGGAGGAAGAGCTGCTGGAAGGCGCTCCCAAGTGCCCTAACTGCGGCAAGCAGCTTGATTTTGAAGTGACCGAGGAATAACCCAAACTGCAAAAAAAGACCTCTGCACCAAACGGTGCAGAGGTCTTTTTGCGTTTCTGAGAGAGGGAGCCTTACTGCTGTGCAAAGAGCTTCAGCTCGTCCTTGTCTGCAAAGGCAGCACCGGCAAACCCGGCGGCTTCCAGCTGACCGAACTGCTTGCCCAGCTTCTTGGCCTGTGCCAGAACGGTCACGTTGTAGTCTGCGCGCAGCGCGGCAGCCTTCTTCATCACAGCGGTAAAGTCAGCGTCCTTGCCGTAGAGCAGAGCGAGCTTCTGCTTTGCGCCGGGGATCTGGTAGCCCTGCTCCAGCAGGATGCCGCACACGCGCTCAAAACCGATGGAGAAGCCGACTGCGGGCACCTGCGTGCCGAGGAACTTGCCCACCATGTTGTCGTAGCGGCCGCCGCCTGCAACAGCACCGCTGAACTGCGGGCAGGTGATCTCGAATACCATGCCGGTGTAGTAGCCCTGACCGCGCACGAGGCTGGGGCAATAAGCTACTTCGTAGCGGCCGTCTGCCAGTGCGGATGCAGCGGACAGGACATATTTCAGGTCATTGGCAATAGCGGGGTCTGCACAGCGGGCAGCAACGGCATCCAGCGTGACATCACCGGCGGCGATGAAATCTGCCAGTGCATTGATGGCATTCTCCGGCAGAGCCTTTTCGGTCAGTTCTGCCTTCACGCCGTCTGCGCCGATCTTGTCCATCTTATCAAAGGTGATGCAGACGGAGTCCAGCGTGTCAGCAGCGAAGCCCATGCTCTCCAGCATGCCGCGCAGGATGCGGCGGTCGTTGATGTTGACCGTAAAGCCGGTAAAGCCGATGTTCAGCAGTGCGCGGGTGGTCACATCGATCAGCTCGACTTCGGCATTGGGAGACTCATCGCCCAGAATGTCGATATCGCACTGGACGAACTCACGCAGGCGGCCCTTCTGGGGGCGCTCAGCGCGGAACACGCGGTCGGTCTGGATGACCTTGAAGGGAGTGGGGAGCTTGTCCTTGTTGGCTGCATAGTAGCGGGACAGCGGCAGGGTCAGGTCGTAGCGCAGACCCATGTCGGAGAGCTGCTTGGGATCGCCGGTGTTCAGGGCAGCGGTGAGCTTTTCGCCGCGCTTGAGCACCTTGAAGATCAGGTTCAGGTTGTCGCCGCCCTCGGACTTGTCGAGGTTCTCCATGTCTTCGAGCATCGGGGTGGAGATGCGCTCAAAGCCGGAAGCACGGTAGGTCTCTAAGATCTTGCCCTGAATATAATCGCGCAGGGTCTGCTCAGCGGGGAGCAGATCCCGCATGCCTTTTAAAGCCTGTGTTTTCATCGGGTGGTTCCTCTCTTTTATCTGGATC
>CAZUDU010000203.1:0-2920 GCA_964619455.1 uncultured Faecalibacterium sp. | reverse complement strand
GCCCTGATCGTCCTTTTCCAGTGCGCTGATCCGGCGATCCAGATCGCGGATGCGCTGTGCCATGACATCCGGCAGATCCTGCTGATCCAGATCGTCTGCCGGAACGACTGTCTTGTTGTTGATGCGAACCACCTCAGCGGGCACGCCCACGGCAGTGCAGTTGGCGGGCAGGTTCTTCAGCACCACGCTGCCCGCGCCGATGCGGGCATTGTCGCCGATAAACACCGGACCGAGCACCTTAGTGCCCGCGCCGATCAGAACGTTGTTGCCCAGCGTGGGGTGGCGCTTGCCGGTGTCCTTGCCGGTGCCGCCCAGCGTGACCCCGTGGTAGATAGTGCAGTTGTCCCCGATCTCGGTGGTCTCGCCAAAGACGATGCCCATGCCGTGGTCGATGAACAGGCATTTGCCGATGGTCGCGCCGGGGTGGATCTCGATGCCGGTGCGGCGGCGGCCGTGCTGGCTGACCCAGCGTGCCAGAAAGAAATGATCATGCTCATACAGCCAGTGCGCGATGCGGTGGTAGACCAGAATGTGAAACCCCGGGTACAACAGTACCACTTCCAGTACGCTGCGTGCGGCAGGGTCCTTACGTTGAATGTTCCGTGCGTCTTCCAGCAAACCCATAAGATATCCCTCTCTTTCCGATCTCTGCCCGAACAGGCGGCAGAAAGCCTTTCCACTTTCTTATAATAGCACAGTAAATCACTAATGTACAGTAAAAAGGTAGGGATTCCCGGAACGAATTTTGCGGCGAAAGACATACTTTTTGGAACTCTTGACAAAAATCGCAGATTCTACCGGAAAACCTTTTTACCCCGAAATATGACAGGAAGTATTGACACATTTTGCGCTTGTATGCTAGAATAAAATTCAGAAAATAATGCTTTGAAAAAAGGAGACAACACCATGCTGAGCAACGGGATGCGCAAGACGATGAATGATCGCTTTGCTCCTGCTTTTGTCATGGCTTCGTTGTTTTCTTTTTCTGCCTTTTGAACTTTTCCCTTTGCGGGAAAAGTTTTTTTTTGCCCGTATTTCGGAGAAAACGGCTAAAAACCGCTCAAAACGCAACGATTCAGGAAGGAAAAAGTATGCTGCTGATCAACGCTTTGAACGCTGCAGGGTATCCTGCGCAGATCTACCTCAAGGACGGCAAGATCTCTGCCATCGGGCAGGATCTCTCTGCACTGGTGGGGGACAACGAAACGGTCATCGACGCCGGCGGGCTGACCGTCCTGCCCGCCTTTGTGGATCTGCACTGCCACTGGCGCACCCCCGGCTTTGAATATAAGGAAGATATCGAGACCGGCAGCCGCGCGGCGGCAGCAGGCGGCTACACCTTCGTCAACCTGATGCCGAACACGAACCCGGTCTGCTCGAGCGCAGCACAGGCGATGATGGTGGAGCAGAAGGCAGCCGAGGTGGGTCTGTGCGATGCGAATCAGACCGTCTCCATCACCAAGGACTTTGACGGCAAGACCATCGACCACCTCAAGACCCTGCCCGCATCGGTCAAGTTCGTCACCGAGGACGGGCGCGGCGTGCAGGACAACGCCACCATGGCGCGTGCGTTCGCCATCTGCACCAAGCGTGATATCACCATCATGAGCCACGCTGAGGATATGGAGATCAGCCCGTGGGACTACCGCCTTGCTGAAGAGCTGGAGACGGTGCGCAACTGCTGGCTGAGCGAATACTACCAGACCCGGCTGCATCTGTGCCATGTGTCCACCCGCGGTGCGCTGGAAGCCATCCGCACCGCCAAGCTGCACGGCGCACCCGTCACCTGCGAGGTGACCCCGCATCATCTGTGGTTCGATGATGAGAACTGCGATTACCGGGTCAACCCGCCCATCCGCTCCGCAGACGATGTCAAGGCGCTGGTGGAAGGGATCCGCAGCGGTGTGGTGGATGCCATCGCCACCGACCATGCGCCCCACTCGGAAGAGGATAAGTTCAAGGGCGCGGCAGGTATGCTGGGCAGCGAGACCGCGTTCGGTGTCTGCTACACCAAGCTCTGCAAGCAGGAAGGTCTGCCGCTGGAAACGCTGGTGCAGCTGATGAGCACGAACCCGGCGGCGATCATGGGGCTGGCAAAGGGTGTGCTGGAGCCGGGCTACGACGCGGACCTTGTTCTGGTGGATCTGGAAACTCCCTATACGGTGGACAAGGAAAAACTCCACTCCAAATCCAGGAACTGCCCCTACGACGGCACCGAGCTGTACGGCAAGGTCATCGCTACCATCAAGGGCGGCGAGCTGACCTATCAGGCAGAGGAATAAAAGAAAACGGCTCGCCCTCTCAGTCTCACTTCGTTCGACAGCTCTCCCAAAGGGAGAGCCAAGAAGTGTGGCGGGAAGTATCATATCCTCGGGGTCGCCTCTCCCCTTGAGAGAGGTGTCTGCGCTGACAGACGGAGAGGGCGAGGATGCTTACCACGATCTGAGCAACCAGGAGAAGTATCGATAGAAACGACAACAGGAGGAACCTACAATGACCAACATGGATAAACTTTACGAAGCAGTTGCAGCACGCGGCCCGGTGTGCGTGGGTTTGGATACCGACTTTGGCTACCTGCCGGAGGACTTTGTGGATACTGCCCTGACCAAGGGGGAGAACATCGTCCGCTTCAATAAGGAGCTGATCGCTGCGACCAAGTCTGTGGCAGGCTGCTACAAGGTGCAGGTCGCTTACTACGAGGCACTGGGTCTGGACGGTCTGCGTGCATATGCCGAGACCTTGAAGGCAGTGCGCGAGGCAGGCATCCCGGTCATTGCAGACATCAAGCGAGGCGACATTGCCAAGACTGCTGAAATGTACGCGATGGGTCACTTTACCGGGGACTTTGAGTCGGATTTTGTCACGCTGGCACCCTACATGGGTCTGGACTCCATCAGCCCCTATCTGCCCTATGCCGAAA
>CAZUDU010000202.1:0-2926 GCA_964619455.1 uncultured Faecalibacterium sp. | reverse complement strand
TGATCGACGATGCCGAAGCCGCCGGGCTTCTCAAGGAAGGCTCGGTCATCATCGAACCGACCTCCGGCAACACCGGCATCGGGCTTGCCGCCGTTGCCGCCGCGCGCGGCTACCGCATCATCATCGTGATGCCGGAGACCATGAGCGTAGAGCGCCGCCAGCTCATGAAAGCCTATGGTGCCGAGCTGGTGCTCAGCGAGGGCGCCAAAGGCATGAGCGGCGCGATCGCCAAGGCCGAAGAACTTGCGCGGGACATCCCCGGCGCGTTCCTCACCGGTCAGTTCACCAACCCCTCCAATCCGCAGGCGCACATTGAAACGACCGGCCCGGAGATCTGGGAGGACACCGACGGCGCTGTGGATCTCTTTGTAGCAGGTGTCGGCACCGGCGGCACCATCACCGGCACGGGCAAGTTCCTCAAGAGCAAAAACCCCGCCGTCAAGGTCGTTGCGGTCGAGCCTGCCTCCTCCCCGGTGCTGAGCAAGGGCGTTGCAGGCCCGCACAAGATCCAGGGCATCGGCGCGGGCTTTGTGCCAGAGGTTCTGGACACCACCATCTACGACGAGATCATCCCGGTCGAAAACGAGGACGCATTCCAGACCGGCCGTCTCATCGGGCGTAAGGAAGGCGTTCTGGTCGGCATCTCCTCCGGTGCTGCGGTATGGGCTGCCATCCAGCTGGCAAAGCGCCCGGAGAATGCGGGCAAGAACATCGTTGTCCTGCTGCCGGACACCGGCGACCGTTACCTTTCCACCCCGCTGTTTGCAGACTGATGCTAAACGTAAGACCCCCGCAGGGCAATACGCTCCGCGGGGGTCTTACGTTTGTATGAGAAAGCCGATCAATTCAGCGGGGAAATGCCCATCAGCTTGTGCAGGAAGTTCTCACCGGCAGCCACCGAGCCATCGATGAAATTCTTGCCCCAGGTCATCGTGCCTTCCAGAAAGTTGTCCCAGGCCTTGGGGTTAAAGACCTGCAGCACCGCGTATGCAGCAGCACCTGCCACACACGCCAGTGCACCGGAAACGCCAACTGCGATCACTGCCTTCACAGCAGTCTCCGCAGCGCTGCCGCCGACCGTTTCCATCTGCTCGGTCTCGTTCATGGCTGCATAGCTTGCGGGGAGCTGGATATTCTTTTCGATCATCATAATTTTATTTCTCCATTTTTTCTGTTATTTTTTTGTTCTGACCGGAGCAGCCGCTCCAGTGTGATCATTCTAGCAGAGCTTCGTTTGGGTTTTGTTCGTTTTTTGTTTGAGAATTGTTAATCCTTCAATCCCACGATGACCGGGATGAGCATCAGCAGGACCACGATGCCCGCGATTCCCAGAAGGATGCCAAACACCATATTGCCGTATGCCATGCACAGGCTCATGCCCGCGCCCAGCAGCAGCGAACCGGCGGTCGCCAGTGCAATGATGCCCATCACTCTGCCGGAGAGCTTGATCGGCGCCTTGCCCTCTGCGCGCCGCCAGTAGATGACATCTGCCAGCAGAACGATCAGACCCGCCGCACCGCAGACGATGCCCGGCTTCATCATCTCCCACTCCGGCAGCAGTGCCATGCACATGCCAAAGCCAAACAGCAGGGTACCCACCACAGCCAGAACCAAAGTAATAAAGTTGCTCTTTTTCATATTCGTTTCCTCCAGATAATTTCTATGTTTTTGTGTATGTGTTCAGTCTTTGTCCGTTTCTTCCAAAAAGGCATCCGCGAACGCCTGCTCGAGCTTTTTGTACCGATCCGTCACGCCGTACTCGATGGCTTTGTAAGCACTGACCACCGTGTACTCGATATCATAATAGCAGTTCACAAGCGCTTCGCCCAGCCTGCCGATCTTCAAACGGTATCGTTTCATCCTTATTCCTCCCCGTCGTTTTTGTCGTTCACAAGAGAGATTCTACACCTGCCCTGTTTGCGGATTGTTTGCCTTTTGTTTGAGAAGTATTAAAAGGTGAACGAGGACTCCCTCAGTCCGCTCGTTACACTTGCATCCAGCTCCCTCAAGGAAAGAGCCTTATCTCGGAAGAGGTGACATTGCCGCCACACTTCTTGGCTCCCTCTTTGGGGGAGCTGTCACCGAAGGTGACTGAGAGGGCGAGCCAGTGGATCTCTGTCGGCATCCTCGCCCTCTCCGTCTGCTAACGCAGACACCTCTCCCAAGGGGGAGAGGCGCGGGCAAAACGAAAAACTTTTCCGCACCGCCAAAAAGCTCCCGCTTACCTCTTACCTAAAAACGCTCTCCCGGTCGGGAGAGCGTTTTTAGGTTACAGAAGCGCCTGCCCTTTTTCACACAGGGCATAAAGCTCTTCGGTCTTTTCTTCAATATAAGGTGCAAGCTGCCGTGCCTTGTGTGCACGCACCTTGCGGTGCACAAAGACCGGAGCGATCCAGCCCGCAAAGCCCGGCACTGCCAGCAGGATGCTCAGGATATAATGCGGGGTCGGTGCAACGATGGCAAACACCGAGCCTGCTATGAATGCCGTGCCGATCATCCCGATGGTGATCGCCCAGATGGTCGCCGTGCTGTGCTTTGAGCGCTCCATCTCCTGCAATTGCTCAATGTTCGCCTCAAAGTTCCGCTGCAAACGGGTCAGTTCTGCCTTGTTTGCGATCTTGCGATCCCGCTTGAAATGAAAGGTCACATTGCCCACTGCCGTCCTGGGCGGGAAGTTATCGTCCAGCTCCCAGCCAAAGCTGGCGTAGCTGTCCAGATAGAAGCCCGCCTTATCCTCACGGGTGACAAGCTCCTTGTACTCGTAGCTTTTATAATTGCGTACCGGTTCGCTCATACGGTCTCCTCCTGTTCTGCCTGCGGCAGACGCACGGTAAAGGTGCTGCCCTTGCCCGGCGTGCTGGTCACTGCGACCGTTCCGCCGGAAAGCTCCAAAATTCGTTTGACCAGCGCAAGCCCCAGCCCGTTG
>CAZUDU010000201.1:0-2934 GCA_964619455.1 uncultured Faecalibacterium sp. | reverse complement strand
GGCAGGCGATCCGGCTCCCAACTGTATGTATCCTGTACCAGTCGGGCAATATCTCCCGGCAGCAGGATCTCCTTTGGCAGCAACTGCCGGGTACGCCAGAGCAGCCATTTGCCATAGACTGCCGCACTGCCCTCGTCAAATTCTTCTGTTCCGGTATCCAGAACCGCACACCGGGCGTTCTGTACCGGCTTTGGACGCACACGCCCTGTATGCCGGTGGAGTCTACCGATGCGCTGCAGCAGCAGATCCATCGGGCAAAGCTCTGTGACCATCGCATCCCAATCTACATCCAACGACTGCTCGAGAACCTGCGTACCCACTACGATCAAGCGGTCGCGCTGGGCAGGCGTTGAATGTTTCCCAATGCGTTCCATCAGCCATTTTTCCCGGGCTGCACGGTCAGGCATCAGGAACTGTGCATGGAACACCACCACTTCAAACCCCGGTAATTCCTCCCGCAGGCGGCTTGCAATGGCTTGTGCTTTCTTGACCGTATTGACGACCACCCCTGCACAGCCGCCTTCCCGCAGCGCATCCCGCAGCATTGCCGGCAGATGTTCTTCCTGCAGAAGCTCCACTTCCACCCGGCGTTGCTCCGTGTTCTGGGGGATCCGGCTCTGTTCTACCCGTTCCCCGTCCGTCCATGTCAGCAACGGATAGCTGCGGCAGCTCTGCCAAGGCTCATCCGGCATCTTTTTCTGGTTCAGATATGCAGCCACCAGCTCTGCACGCCGCTTGGCGGGCAACGTTGCCGAAAGCAGGATCACCGGAACCTTATATTTCCCCAGCCAGTTCAGCGCCCGGTCAAGGTAGCAATTCATGTACGCATCGTAGGCGTGGCACTCGTCGATGACCACCACCTTTCCTGCAAGTCCGAGATGGCGCAGCATCACGTGTTTTTGTTTCAGTGCTGCCATCAAAAGCTGATCCACCGTACCGATCACAAAGTTCGCCAAAAGTGCCTGTTTGCTGCCCTGAAACCACTGATGCACCAGCACTCCGCTCTCGGCATCCTCTGCGTCCTCTTCCACCGTCACACTGTCCTGCTGCAATTTGAGGTATTCTTCATTCAGCTCTGCCATGCCATGCGCCAACCGAATGGAATATTCTGTCCCATCCGACTGCTTTTGTGCCCAGTCCAGCAAACGCCCAAAGATGCCATTGGCGGTCGCCTGCGTCGGAAGGCCAAAGAAGATCCCGCCTTCTCCGCAGCGCTGCGCCAGAATCTCTGCCGCCGACAGAGCGGCTTCCGTTTTTCCAACGCCCATCTGTGCTTCCAGAATGAAAAGTCCCGGTGTCTGCACGCTCTCTGCTGCTGCGATCATCGCTTGCTGTACTTCATTCGGTAGAAAACCGAACCGTTCTTGAAACGTCTCCGGGTCAGCCGCCGCCTGCATCACTTCCCATGGGAACGTAGGCGCAAACTTTTGCCACGCCCGCTCCACACGAGCCGGATAAAGGCTCTCCGATCCAAGATCCTCAACGGGGATCAGCGGAAAATACCGGGGATTGCTTGCGATCCAGTCCGCCATGATGAGCAGCCCTGTCAACAAAAGCTCTGCCGGGATGGACAACTGCGGCAATTCTTCCACACTGGAAAATCCGCTCCGCCGTAAAGCATCGTCGAACAGCTCCTGCCAGCAGCCCCGCCAGAAATCCTCCCGTCCTTCCGGCCAATAATTGGATTCATAGCAAGCATCGTCCTGGTCGTCACCGCCCAACTGGTCGATGATCTCCTCCGTTCTCTGGGTTTTCCCATGGTGCGACCCCACGATCGAAGCCAACCCCTTCGGGCAGTGCAGACTCCACAGGATCGCCTCGCCTGCCAGTGCATGATGCGAGTATCTCTTTTCCTGTATGTTATAAGAAAGCTCGGTGTATTTTTCCAGACGTTGTTTTGCCTCGGGCAGAAGCTCCAAAATTCCACCCTGAAAAGCGACAACCGCCTTTCCCCCATCGTGGGTATACGCCACAAAAACTCCTGTCCGAACCAGCAATTCCTCATCCATTCCAAGATTCCGGCGCACACTTTCCGGCAGCCACTGCTGTACCAGATAGCGCATGATGCCTGCCGTATCCCGCAGGTGCATCCAGAGCGGCAGCCACAGACCGCTGTTGTTCGGGTCTGTTTTCCCTGCAAAAAGACGAACCTCGTAAGACAGTGGTTTTTCTTCCATTGTTTCGCCTCCATAACATTCCTTCTCGATTTCACCAAAAGCCCTCTGCATGGAGGATATCAGAATATCCATCCGATAAAGCGGATCCTCAATTTGTTTTAAGCTCCCCTCCTTTTCTCGTTCTTCTCCATTACCCCCGCACGGCGGGGAAAGCCCCATCTTCGTATTAAATTTGGGGATCACGCCCGCAAATGCAGGCAGCGGATGTTTTCATATTATATTTGGTTTGTTTTTTCATCCGCACTTCCAGTATAATCCTTTTGCACAGTTTTTTCAATGTCAGCTCTTTCTTTTTACACTATTTTCACATTCTTCGTCACCAAACCGTAATTCCCCTTCCCCTTGCATCTTTCGCAGATACACAAAAGGCCCGTCGGCTTTCTGTTACGAAAGCCGACGGGCTCAGATGTTTTATTTGTGCGGATTCAAACGCTCACGCAATTACTTGCGGGGGTTCTTGATCGCAGCCTGAGCGGAAGCCAAAATCACCTGGCTTTCTTGGCAGCAATTCATCTCTTTGCAATCAAATCTCTGTGTGTGCCTCATCCGGCAGCCTATAAGCCCAATATCGTCCATTTCGGATTTGCACCAGTTTTCCCTCTTTGGTCAATACCGCAAGAAGGCGACTCGCCGTTGCAGGGGAAACCTCCAATAGCTTTTGGACATCTGCATTTTGAATCCGGGGATTTTTTTGCAGAAAGGATTCGATCTTTATCCAACGGCTTTCTTCCTTGTTTTGCAAAACAGGCATTGCGAC
>CAZUDU010000200.1:0-2944 GCA_964619455.1 uncultured Faecalibacterium sp. | reverse complement strand
CTGCCTGCCCTGTGCCTTTGCCGCAGCAAGCGCTTTTTCAAACGCTTCGTCCGACATCCCGATCCGGGTCTCCAGCGTGATCTGCGCCGTTGCCGCACCGGTCTGTACCATTTGGTCATGCTGTGCTTCGTACTGCTCCCAGCCCGGTTCCTTTGCGGGCGGGTCGAGCCGGCGGGCAGCAAGGTCTGCATGGGTCGCATAAAGCGTTTCTACCACGCGGCGCAGATAGCGTTTTTCCCCCTGCACAAAGCGCCAGTCCAGTGCCCCGGCACGATCCAGTGCTTCAAATTCCTCAGCGGAAAAATCCCGCACCTCCCGGCACAGGCGTTCGCGCACCTGCTGGGCAGTCAGGCAGTATTGCTCTGCGGTGCGGCGCAAAATCTCGCGCTGTGCCAGCAGGGCATCCCGCATCCCCTCCAGCCCATGCGGTGCCGGGTTCTGCGGCAGGGCTGCACTGCGCAAAACAGGCTGGTTCTGTGTTTGAGCCCAGTCCTCTGCAAGATAGGCATCGATCCGCTCGATCGCTTCCCGGTAGAAGCCCGCCTCCTTCAGGCGGCGCACATCGTCCGGCAAGCCCAGATTCAGCTTTGCAAAACAGGCATTCAGGTCTTTCATGCTCCCACTCCTTTTAGTCTGCCGTCTGTTCCTCCCAGAACGCAACGGCATCGTACAGCCAACCCTCAGCCTCGGTCCCCACAGCCAGACCGATGCCGTGCGGCGCATCCTCGTAGACCACCTCTTTATACGGCACGTTATGGCTTTGCAGTGCTTTGCGCAGTGCAGGGCCCTGCAGCGGCCAGCACAGCGCCATCAGGGTCGTATCGTTTTTGCCGTACCAATAATACACCGGCGGGAAATCGTCCGTTACAGCGCGCGAAACGCTGAGCTGATAATAACGGGGCGCAAAGGTGAACGGATCGATCAGCACCGAATAGACCGGCACGCCCTCAGCAAAGTTGACCACCGGGTATGCCATGATCAGTGCACCGGGCTTCGGGACACCAAAGTTCTTATAACCGAACTCGTCCGAACCGTAAATGCCGGTCAGATGCCCTCCGGAGGAATGCCCCAGCACCGCGTAGTCCTCCGCCTGCACACCGAATTCCTCCGCGTGCTCGGTAATGTACCGCACCGCATTGCCGATATCCTCAATGGGTGCGTTGTCATCGTTGTACGGAAGGACACGATACCGCATAGTAAAGACGGCATAGCCCATCTCATGGAGCTGGTACGCCGTAGAAACGCACTCCTTCATCTCTGCGGTGCGGGTGCCAAAGTTACCAGACAGTACCAGCACATATTTTGCGCCCGGCTCTTTTGCCGGGAAATACTGGAACTCCACATTGTTCTTGGACGCATCTTCCGCGATCTCTTCATCAGAATAGACCTTATAAGTGACCTGCATCCCGGAATTGTAGT
The DNA here is from genome assembly GCA_964619455.1 of uncultured Faecalibacterium sp. Classification (GTDB taxonomy): domain Bacteria; phylum Bacillota; class Clostridia; order Oscillospirales; family Ruminococcaceae; genus Faecalibacterium. Next base: position 1,525 of record CAZUDU010000200.1, on the reverse strand, counting down.
TTTCGATCATCAGGTTCAGGCCTTTGGCGCAGTCCTCTGCGACCCAGCTGCCCACATATTCGCCCAGCGTCTTATCCGCCCACTTCTGACGCTGCGGAAAGTACTTGTCCTTGGAGTAGGTCAGAAGCCCGGAACCCACGATACTGGGGTGCTGGTGCAGTTCAGTCATGTTCGTTTCGGTCGTGATGTTCGCTTCCCCGTATTCTGCTGCAAAAGCAGCCGGAACCATCCCGATCAATAATACTGCACAGAGCAGCAATCCCAAAATTTTCTGTTTCATTCCATGTTCTCCTTTCTATTTACAGACACTCTGTCGTGCTCTGTTCCTCCCAGAACGCAACGGCATCATACAGCCAGCCGTCTGCATCGGTGCCCTCGCCCAACGCGCAGCCATGCGGCGCATTCCGGAACACGACTTCCCTGTACTCAACGCCCATCCGTTCCAGTGCTTTGCCCAAAGCCGGCCCCTGCAACGGCCAGCACAGCGCCATCAGCATCGTATCATCTTTTCCGTACCAGAAATAAGTCGGCGGGAAATCCTCCGTCACACTGCCGGAGACAGATTTATCGTAATAGCGTGTACCCCACGTTCCGCGGTCAATGACCAGATGGTAGACCGGGATCCCTTCGGCGAAGGTATTGACCGGATATGCCAAAATCAGAGCACCCGGTTTTTCCACACCAAAATGCTTGTACCCCAGCCGCTCGCCGCCAAACAGTCCCACGATATGCCCACCAGAGGAGTGCCCGATCAGTGCATAGTCCTCCACCAGAACATTGAATTCTTCCGCGTGCTCCGTGATATACTGGATCGCACGCCCCAGATCATACATCGGCGCATCATCGTCCATTTCCATCCACGTGCGGTAACGCAGGACAAATGCCGCGTAGCCCAGCTGGTTCAGCTTGTATGCACCTGCCGCGCCCTCCTTGATCTCCTGCGTCTCGTCCAGAACATTCCCGCTCATCAGCACGGCGTATTTCGTCTTTTCACCCGTATTTTCCGCCGGGAAATACCAAAGCTCTGCATTGTTTTTGCCGGGATCCAGCGCGATCTCTTCCTCTGTATAGATCTTGTGCACGACCTGGACCCCCGCATTATGGTTGCGGACGATCTGTTCCATCGACTCGATGCAGGACTGGGTAACGTTTTCGCCCATATACTCCGCAAAGGTCTTGTCCTTCCACTTCCACCGTCCATACAGGTTCTTGTCCCGGAAGTAGGTCATAATGCCCGCCTCATTCAGAGCAGGATCGTCATGCAGCTGCTGGACTGTCATCTCTGGGGTAAAGAGAGGCTCTGCTTCTGCCGCAAACGCGCTCACACCCGTGCTGAGGATCATCGCGCCCAGCAATGCGCCTACGCGCGTTTTCCATCGTTTCATAACCTGCCCCCTGTTCTTTCTTTATTTTTTATTGTATCACATCCCTCTGCAATGTCAAAACAAATCTATTGCGCTCCCTTCTTGTAGCCTTCTGCAAATTCTGTTATACTGAATAGGATCACTGTTGGATCAAGTCTGCC
>CAZUDU010000199.1:0-2971 GCA_964619455.1 uncultured Faecalibacterium sp. | reverse complement strand
TCGCACAGGACGAAGAGGGCTGCGCCGTGATGCAGGACATCGGGCGCAACATGGCGTGGCTGCTGCGCTGCATCGAAGCAGGCAAAGCCGCCGGTTCCGCTCACCCGGAGAACCCTCCCCGCCCCCGCACCAATTTTACCCGCTGAGCCCTTCTGCGGCTGTCGCATCCTGCGGCAGCCGCTTTTTTCGTGCAAAAAGGCAGATGACCCACAAGGATCATCTGCCTTTTCCCCATTCCGGGATGTTTCAAGTCAATCCCGGATCATGCACCTTATACCGCGATCTTCAGGTTTTTCTGCGGAGCATGCAGGCTCTGGGAGCGTTCTGCATACTCCCCCGTCTCCGGATCCAGATAACGAATGGTCAGCTGGTAGCTGCCGCGCTTCACCTTGAACTCAAAGCTTCCGTCCGGTTCTACCTGTGTCTGCGCCACGACCTTGCCGTTCTGGGTCAGCACAGCCTTCGTCCCATCCGGGAGCTTCTCCTGATCCGGAACGCTCACTACGCCCTGCACCTTGACCGGCACCATCAGAGCTGCAGCCGCGACCGCGCCCACCGTCACGACACCGGCGACCAGCACGACTGCCATACCGCCGCCATCGCCGCCGACACTCGGCCCCGGATCAACGGACGGGGGATCGTTCGGTTTGTTCGGGGTATTCGGCGTATCTGCCGCATCACGCGTGCACGCAGCAACATAGTGCATCTCGTCCGGTGCCGCATCGCTCTGGAATGCTATACTCAGCGGCTCACCTGCCACCGCCCGGATCTGGTTGATGTAGATCAGGTTCTCCGGCGCAAGCGGCTCGGTCTCCGAACGGCTGACTATCACACTGTACTCCCCGCTGTACGGCACAGCCGCAAAGCTTGCCCGGAGCACCGTTTCACTGTTCGACACACCGCCGGTGGTAATGGAATTTTCGGTATCAAGAGCGGACTCCGCATTGCCATCGCCCAGACAGATGATCGTTGCATCCGTCAGGCAAGTATTTCCATTTTCAATGGTGATCGCCTGCCACTGTTCCTTTTTGCCGCTGTAGGTGACCGTCGTCAGGTTTTTACATTCATAGAACGCATGATCTCCAATGCTCGTCACTCCGGCAGGGATCGTGATCTCCTTCAGAGCAGTGCACCTAAAAAACGCATGCTCTCCAACACTGGTCAGATCCGTTGGAAGTGTGATCGTTTTCAGATTTCTGCATTCACGGAAAGCCCAATCTCCAATGCTGGTCACGCCGGATGGGATCGTAACATCTTCCAGCAACGTGCATCCGTAGAACATAAAATCCTCAATGCTCTTCACTTCATCCGGAATCGTGATGCTTCGCAGAGCAGTACATTCATAAAATGCATATTCTCCGATTTCCGACACACCTTCCGGGAAAGTGATGCTCTGCAACCCGCTCGTTCTGAATGCCGCCCCTTCGATCTTGGTCACACCTGCCGGGATCGTGATGCTCGTCATGGACGCACAGCTCGAGAACATCCCATTCGGGATGGTCGTCATTCCGGCCGGGAACGTGACACTGCTCAGGCGATCGCATCCGCTAAAGATGCTGCTTCCAAGAATGGTCACACTGTTCGGGATCCGGAATTCTGTTATTCTGTCACAATCGGAGAAAGCATAGCTCCCGATTTCGGTCACACCATCCGGGATCGTGACACTCATCAAGTTCTTGCATCCGTCAAATGCACTCATTTCAATTTTTTTCACGCTATCCGGGATCGTAACGATCATTAAGTTCCGGCATACTCTGAACGCATTTGCTCCAATACTGGTCACACCGTCCGGGATCGCAACATTCGACAGATTTGTGCAGCCGTTGAACATCCCCTCCTCAATTCTGGTCATCCCCTTCGGGAATGTAATTTCGCTCAGATTGGAGCAGCCAGAGAACACATGCTTTCCAATCTCCGTCACACTGTCCGGGATCACGATGCTTATCATTTTGCAGCTGCCAAACGCGCAGTCTCCAATGCTGCTCAACCCAGCTGGAAGCGTAACCTGATTCAACTGGCAGTTATCGAATGCGTATTCTTCGATCCTGTCCAGCCCCGCCGGGAACGTGACGTTTTTCAGACCGGTACAACTTCTGAACATGTATTTTCCAACCGTTGTCATCCCCTCCGGAATGGCAACACTGGTCAGCGCCGTGCATTGGAAAAACAGCTTTTCTCCTAAAACGGGCTGCTTCGCCGGGAGTTCAACACTTTTCAGGCTACGACAATAGGCAAACGCCTCATCCCCAATACTGAGCACATTGTCCGGGATCACAATACTTGTCAGCTTACTACAGCTGAGTGCCATCTCGCCGATCGTTTCCAGCCCCGCCGGGAGCGTGATGCTATTCAGTCCACAGTAATAGAATGTTCCCTCTGAAAGATCCTTCAGCCCCGAGGGCAGCACGATATTCGTCAACTCAGAGCACCACGCGAACGCATAGCCCCCGATCTTCGTCACGTTTTTTGGGATCTGCACATTTTTCAAGACACTACAGCCATAGAATGCATATTCCCCGATTTCTTCCAATGTATCGGGCATCACAACGCTGCTCAGCTCCAAGCAGTCAGAAAACGCATAACTTCCAAGGCTCGTAACGCCATTTTCGACCAGAACCCTCTTGATCGTCCTATTAAGAGCATCATCTCCGAACCACGGGGTCTTGTCCTCACTTTCGCGGCTGCCATAAGAATACATTTTACCTGTGCCGTAGATCGTCAGAGTTCCATCAACGCTCAGCTTCCAGCGGACAGCATCTCCGCATCTGCCGGATGCAACAATGTTCGGGTCGGGATCTTCATCTGTGTCTCCGCCCGAACCGCTGTCGGTATCGCTGTCCGAACCACTACTGGAACCACCGCCGGAGTCTCCTCCCGCGCTGCCCGAGCTTCCACCAGAACCACCACCGGAACCGCCGCCGGACTCTCCTCCGGTGCCGCTGCCCCCGGTTCCACCAGAACCACCGTCCGA
>CAZUDU010000198.1:1852-2989 GCA_964619455.1 uncultured Faecalibacterium sp. | reverse complement strand
GTCTCGTTGGTGAACTCGATCAGCGCGATCAGGCGCTTGTTGGTCGCATATTCGTTCAGATAAACTGCCGCCCCAACGCCCAGCGGAAGCACGATGGCAAGGGTAAGCAGGATGACATACAAAGTGTTCAGGATCGCAGGCAGGATGCCGTTGGTGCCCTTGAGCACACTGGCAGTTGTGGTGAGGAAGTTCCAGCTCAGATGCGGGATGCCGCGCCACAGGACCATTGCAAGGATGCCTGCCACCAGCAGGATGACCAGCCCGGCCGCCGCCCAGACCAGAGCGGTCAGCAGGCGGTTCCAGCCAAGGCGGCTGCCGCGCAGATCGCGCTCAGCTTTCATGGCGGGAGCCTCCCTTCAGGAACACATTCAGCACCAGATCGATGCCCATGATGAAGATGAACAGCACCAGCGCGATGCTGAACAGCGCCTGACGCTGCAAGCCGCTGGCATAGCTCATCTCCTTGGCCACTGCCGTGGTCAGGAAGGTGACGCTGGTAAAGAGGTTTTCCGGCATGTTGGGGCTGTTGCCGGCCACCATCATGACTGCCATCGCCTCGCCCAGTGCTCTGCCGATACCCAGAACGATACCGGTCACGATGCCGCTTTTGGCCGCCGGGATGCTGATCTTGAACCAGGTCTCGGTGTCGGTCGCGCCCAGCGCAAGGCTGCCCTGCTCATACTCCTGCGGAACAGCTTCCAGCGCAGTGACCGAGACCGAAACGATGCTGGGCAGGATCATGATGGAGAGCACCACGATCGCCGCCAGCAGGCAGGCACCGGATGCTTTGCCGAAAATCTCTGCCACCGCAGGCACCAGCACCTGCATGCCCAGCAAACCAAAGACCACGCTCGGGATGCCGGACAGCAGCTCGATGGCGTCCATCACCACGCTGCGCACACGGGCCGGGGCGGCTTTTGCAAGGAACACCGCCGTCAGCAGACCCAGCGGAACGCCCAGCGCCGAAGCGCCCAGCGTTGCATAGATGCTGGAGAGAAGAAACGGCAGGATGCCGAACTTGGGGTCTGCCGCCGTGGAAGCCCACTGGGTACCGAACAGGAAATCGACCAGCCCGATCTCCCGGATGGCAGGCAGACCGGATGCGATCAGGTAGACCGAGATCAGCACCACACAGGC
>CAZUDU010000198.1:0-1752 GCA_964619455.1 uncultured Faecalibacterium sp. | reverse complement strand
GCCACGATGGTGCCCTCAACGGTGTCCTTCTCGGCATCCTTCAGTGCGCGGGAAGAAAGACCGATATCCAGCGACTTCTCGCTTGCGCCGGTGATGCCCGCGCCGGAACCGGTGGGGTCATAGCTGACCGTCACGCCCGGCTCGACCTCGGCAAAGCCCTCGGTCAGGGCTGCGATGACATTCTTCATGGAAGTGGAACCGCCGGTCGCCACCTTGCCGGACAGCGCCGCAGTGGAGTCTGCTGCAGCAGAGCTGACGGGCGCGGTGCCGGAAGCACCGGAGCCGCAGGCGGTCAGGGTCAGAGCGGCAGCGCCGCAAACAGCCAGAAACGAACGACGAGTGATCTTTTTCATAAAGCTTTCCCTCTCTTATCGCAATGCACCGGGCTGCCCGCCCGGCTTCCTTGTTGTCTTTTCGGAACAGCTTTATTGTAGCGTTTTGCCGCGGCGGGTTCGACCATGTTCGGGGAAGATTTTCGTAAAAAATCGGTTCCCGTTTTTTTCCAGATGCAAAAGTTTCGTAAAAAATGTAAAGAAAATGCCACAGGAGTTGACGGAGAGGATCCCCGACAAAAAAATCCCCCGCCGTGCACACTGCACACAGCGGGGGGAAATGGTTCAGGTCATTCGTAGATCTTTTCGGTTCCGTCCGGGCGGTAAAGCTGGACATGCTTTTTCCAGTTGGGGATGGAGCGGCGGTAGCAGTCCGCAAGGGCATCCACCACCTGTTCCGCGCTCTGCGGCACGTCCGTCTTGCAGGGGATGCTCAGCACGCGGAACCACGAGGTGCCCAGAAAGTGCTCTGTCCAGCCGGTGTCCTCGGCGCCGCAGCGGGCGTAAAAGCCCAGCCGACGCACTGCCATTGCCGCGTCCTCTGCCTTTTCCGGGCATTCGGACTCGATGAGGATGGCGCTTGCGTCCTGCTCATACTGCGGCAGCTGCGCCAGCAGCTTTGCGCCCAGCCCTCCGGCACGGTAGGCAGGCACCACCGCAAAATAATCCAGTGAGCTTGCCGCGCACCCCTGCGGGCGCACCATCAGCAGGTAGGCTGCCAGCGTTTCGCCGTCATACACGCCCCATGTGTGGGCGCTGCCCTCGGCTTCGCTGGCAAGGATCATGCTCAGCGGTTTCAGCTCCCCGGCGGGGAAGTCGCGGCGCATCTCTTCCAGATACACGCGCGTCAGCTCGTCGGCGGTCAAAAGCCGCCAAGTGTAGTTTGTCATACGATACGGGTTCCTTTCTGGATGACAGCCTTGATGTTCAGCTCCTTGTCTGCAAGGATCACGTTGCCGTAACGCCCTGCCGTCAGGCTGCCGTAGTCATTGTCGATGCCAATGCTCTTGGCAGGGTTCTCGCTGGCGGCGCGGACAGCGCTCTCCAGCGGCACGCCCATCTCCAGCACGGCACGCTTCATGCAGTCGTACAGGCAGGTGGAGCTGCCTGCGATAGTCTCCGGGTGCTCGGTCAGCACCGCACGCGGGCCGCAGACGGTCACCGCCTGACCGCCCAGGCTGTACTGACCATCCTCCAGACCGCATGCCATCATGCTGTCTGCCACCAGCACCACGCGGTCGTCACCAAAGGTGTTGAAGGTAAAGCGCACCATCGCCGGGTGGATGTGGACGTTATCAGTGATCAGCTCCACCTCTGCGTCCCGCTCCAGCGCCGCGATGATGGGGCCCGGCTCGCGGTGGGTGATGCCGGGCATGGCGTTGTAGGTGTGGGTCAGGTGGCTGGCACCTGCATCAAACGC
>CAZUDU010000197.1:0-2995 GCA_964619455.1 uncultured Faecalibacterium sp. | reverse complement strand
TGCAGCCGTAGACTGCCACCAGCATGGAGGGGTTGTTGAAGCTCAGACGGCTCTCCGCATTGACGAACTGCTTGTACAGGCTCTCGCAGGCCTTGGTGTACTTCTCGTTCTCAAAACCCTCGCGCACAAAGCTCTTGACCACACGGATGGCGGAAACGTTCTCCTGTACCGAAGCGTTCAGGTTGTCGTAGTTCTTGAACACACGGTCAAAGATCTTGAAGGTGGGGATCATGATGCTTGCCAGCACCACCAGCAGGAAGGCTGCTGCCACCACAAAGACCAGCGAAAGCTCGCCGCTGATGCTCACCGCCATGATCAGTGCAAAGATCATGTGGACCGGAGCACGCACGCACATGCGCATGATCATCTGGAACGAGTTCTGCACGTTGGTCACGTCGGTGGTCATACGGGTGACAAGACCAGCGGTGGAGTACTTATCAATGTTGGAGAAGGAATAATGCTGGATGTTCTCGTACATCGCATCGCGCAGGTTGCCTGCAAAGCCGGTGGATGCCTTTGCAGCAGTACGACCTGCCAGCACACCCAGCAACAGCGCGATCGCCGCCACTGCAAAAGTGAGCAGACCGTACTTGAGGATGGCGTTCATATCGCCCTTTTCGATGCCTTCGTCAATGATGAAGGCCATGACAGTGGGCAGCAGCACATCCATGATGGCTTCCAGCGCCGAGAAGATCGGCGTTGCAATGGCGGCACGTTTGTATTCGCCCAAATGTGACGCTAATTTTTTGATCATCGGATCAGTCCTCCCTATTTTATTTTGTTTGTTACAGAACAATTTTACTCAGCCAGATTTCAATGTCAACGTTTTTTGAAAAGTTTCGAAAATTGTTCATATTTACCATGAAGCGGTCGTTTTCATTGTGCAGAAGCACCACCGCTTATTGCAGCCCTTTGCGCAGCTTATCCAGCAGCCGCAGAAGTTCTGCGTTCTCCTCCTCGGTCAACAGACCGGAGACGAACTCATCGGTCTGGCGCAGCGAGAGCATCATCTTTTCATGGACGCGGGTGCCTTCCTCGGTCAGGATGATCTGCTTGAGCCGTGCGTCCTGCGGCACGCTCTGGCGCTCGATATACCCTTTGCGCTCCATCAGCTGCAGGATATTGGTCACGGTCGAGCGGGTGATAGAAAATTCCCGCTCGATGTCCCGCTGGAACACCTCCTCATCCCGGTGGCGGTACAGGTAGCCCATGATCCATCCATGCATGGGGGTGGTCTGGTCCACTTCATTTTCACGCGCAGTCTGGTTGACCTTGCGGAAGATCAAGTTGTTGATCCGGCGGATCTGCGCCGGGATGACCTGCGGGCCTTCCCACGGAGGGTTCTCCGGCACGCAGGGGTGTTGTTTTCGTTTATCGCACATGCGTTTCATTCCTTTTTTGTTTTTGATTTGAACTGTTGTTTACAAAACTGTTCGATACAATACAATTTTACTTCCGAACGATTTTGTTGTCAAGAGACTTCACGCCTTCTACACAAAAAGGGATGCCCCGCGGGCATCCCTTTTTGATTCCGATCCGTTACTCCTCCGGCTGTTCCAGCACCTCGGCGCTTTGTACTTCGGGCTGCTGCTCCGTAAGCATCTTCTCTGCCCATTCCCGGACGCGATCCGGGCGGTTAGAGATGATGATATCCGGCTCCAGCTCCAGCAGATCCCGGACGACCTCCTCGGTGTCCACCGTCCAGAAGCCGACCTTCATCCCCATTTCGTGGAACTTTTTCACCATACCGGGGTAGGGATATGCGGTCTCGTACTTGCAGCAGACGTATTCCGGCGTAAAGGGCAGAGTCTTGACATACTCCACCGGGTCGCGCTGTTCCAGCACATTGCCCAGCACTTCCTTCATATTTTCGCCGGGGAAGTTTGCCCAGAGCATGTTCACCTTGTCATCCACCCAGCGGGTCACCCAGCGGCAGTTCTCGTCGTCGATGCTCGCCAGCGGCATCTCTTCCACGCCTTCCAGCCCGTTCTGCATCCCAAGCGCACTCCACATCCCGGTGGGCAGCACAACGCTCTCTACCTGACCAAAGGTCAGGATGCCGACCCGGAGCTGCGGCAGCGCTTCTTTTGCCTGCCGCAGCAGTTCATGGTTGAACGCGATCAGAACGATCCTGTCCAGCAGTTCCTGTTGCTGGATCTCTTCCAGCACGCGGAGCAGAAAGTCCGCATCCTTGATGACCGGAGCCTTCATCTCCAGAAAGATATCTCCGCTGTACAGTTCTTTGCAGAGCGAAAGCGCCTGGCGCAATGTAGCAATGGTCTCGCCCTCGTAGATGGCATCCTTCCATTTGCCGAAGTCCAGCTCTTTCAGATCCTCGTAGACCATATCGTAGATCTTACCGGAGATCTCGGTGTGCAGGTCGATGATGTAATCATGATGGATCACAAGCTCGCCGTCCTTGGTCGGCTGCACATCCATCTCCACCGCGTCCGCACCGATCTCGATCGCCTTGCGGAACGCAGAAAGGGTATTTTCCGGTGCAAGGTAGGATGCACCGCGATGTGCAACGATCTGTGGCATATTCATATAGTCTTAAATCCTCGTTTCATACAAATTACGGAACCCGTCCGTTTTTCTCTTCCTGTCCACCAACCGGCATGATCCGGAAACGCTCAGCTCAGATCCTCGCCGTCCGAAGCGATGACCTTCTTGTACCAGTAGAAGCTGTCCTTGCGGCTGCGCGCCAGCGTGCCCTTGCCGTCGTTGTCCTTATCCACATAGATGAAGCCATAGCGCTTCTTCATCTCGCCGGTAGACGCAGAGACCAGATCGATGGGGCCCCATGTGGTGTAGCCCAGCAGGGGCAGGCCGTCCTCGTTGATCGCCTTTTCCATCTCGATGATGTGCGCACGCAGGTAGTCGATACGGTACTGGTCATGGATCGAACCGTCCGCTTCCACCGTATCCACCGCGCCCAGGCCGTTCTCCACGATGAACAGCGGCTTCTGGTAGCGGTCATAGAGCACGTTCATGG
>CAZUDU010000196.1:0-3010 GCA_964619455.1 uncultured Faecalibacterium sp. | reverse complement strand
GAAGAGAGTTTTACGGTTCGATACATAAGCACGCCCTCCACATCCATATATATGTAACAAGCCGCCGCGCTTAACACTGCGGGATGGGAGGGAGCGGAAATGTCCCACAAACGCCGCGGGCATCTGACACCATATCAATGGATGACCGCTTTGTTCCGTCAACCGCCGCAGGGATTCTACCACCGACCTGCCGTCTATCTGAGCGGCGATGTTATGGAGATCGAACATTTCAAAAAGATCCTTCTCTACGATAGCTCCAGGCTCCGCCTTGCCTTTCCACATGGGAGGTTCACCGTATACGGTGATGAGCTGCGCATCTGTACTCTGACGGCACACCGCATCACTCTGCGCGGCAAAATCCTGCGCACCGACTTTTCAGACGACTAGGAGGCAGGATGGAACCGATCCGGTATTGGGCAGCGGTACAGTTTTCTGCCCGCAATGGCGGCACCGAAGCGCTTCTCAGTGATGCCGCACAACAGGGGCTGCATCTCTTTTCTATCACCCCTCTGCCTGGCGGGTTCTGCGCACGCTGTGCCGCGTGGCACTATCTGCCGCTGTCCGCTCTGGCGCGCAGGCAGCGCGTCCTGCTGCGCGTTCAGAAACGGCTGGGCTTATTTTTCAATCTGCGGCGCTTTTTGCGCAGGAGCGGCGTATGGTGCGGCCTTCTCATCTTTCTCCCTCTGATCGTCTGGGCGCAGGAGTTCGTCTGGGCGGCAGATATTTCCTCGCTTTCCGCCGGGCAGGCAGCACGCGCCGCCGCTGTCTTGCGGGAGACGGGGCTGCAGCCGGGCGCCATCGTTTCGCAGGAGATCCTCACAAGCGCCGAATATGCACTTTTGAAAAGAGGCGAGTTCTCATGGGCGAGCGTCAATTTCTCCAAAGGACGGCTGGAGATCGAAGCCGCCCCCGCAGCGGCAAAGCCGGACATTGCCGCAGGGAGTTTACAAGGCATCCGCGCAAAGTATTCCGGCATCGTGACCGAAACGAACCTCATCAGCGGTACGATGCTCGTTGTTCCCGGACAGGAAGTGCAAAAAGGCGATGGTCTGATCGGAACCGCACGCAGCGAACGGGATGGCACGCTGATCTTCTCCCCTGCTGCCGGGGCTGTCCGGGCACAGTTTGCATGGGAGAGTTCCCGGCAGATCCCGCTGGAAGAAGAAGTTCTCCGGCTCACCGGGCAAAAATGCACCTACTGCCGCATGACCGTTTTCAGCAAACAGTGGGTTTTGCCCGCACCGCCCATCCCGGAAAACGCCTGTGCCATCACCCGGCATTATCAGCCGGAGCTTTGGGGACTTTTGCTCCCCTGCACCGTTGAGGAAACGACCTACTACGAGCAGCGCCCGCAGACAATCTTTCGCACCGAAGAACAGGCGCTGGCGCTCGCCCGGATGCAATGTCAGCAGGAGCTTTTCGACTCCTTCCCGGACGCAGACGTTCTCGCCCAACAGGAGAGCTTCACCACAGAGAATGACCGGCTGTCCTACACCGTGGTTTATACGATCTGTGCGGATATCTGCACCTGAAAAAGCTCCCGACCGGATGCCGTTTGCATCCAGCCGGGAGCTTTGCATTTTTATTCCGTTACAGACTGCTCTGCCGCTTCGTGCTGGGCATCATACTCTGCCAGCAGCTCGTTGAGGTCAAACTCATACTTGGTGTGGCAGAAGTGGCACACCACCTCGCAGCGGGGATCTTCGTCCCGCATCTTTTCCAGCTCCTTACGACCAAGGCTCATGACCATGTCCTTGGTGCGCTCGGCGCTGCAATCGCACTGGTAGCCCACCTCGCGCTCGTCCAGAACCTGCGGATCGAACCCAGCCATTGCCAGTTCCATCATATCCTGCGGGGTCTTGCCGGCGCGCAGCATCTCGGTGACCGAGGGCATGGCCGCGATGTTCTTTTCCAGCTGGGTGATCTCGTCATCGGTCGCACCCGGCAGAAGCTGCAGCAGGTATCCGCCTGCGCATGCAATGGACAGATCCTTGTCCACCAGAACACCCAGTGCGCAGACCGTCGGGATCTGCTCGCTGTAAGCATAGTAGCTGGTCAGATCCTCTGCGATCTCGCCGGACACCAGCGGGATCTGCCCCACGGTCGGCTCCTTTTGCAGCTTATTATCCCGGATGACGGTCAGGATGCCATCTCTGCCAACGGCACCGCCCACATCCAGATGCCCATCCGCACGGGGCGGCAGCTCTGCCAGCGGGTTTTCGATGCAGCCCTTGACGTTGCCGGTGCCGTCCGTGCAGGCGATGACCACGCCCGCCGGGCCGCCGCCGGACACGCGCAGCGTGACCTGATCGCGGCGATCCTTGAGCATCGCACCCATCAGGGATGCACCGGTGAGCAGACGGCCCAGCGCTGCACTGCAAGTTGCGCTGGTGGTGTGCAGTTGCTCTGCACGGCGCACCATCTCGGTCGAATCCACACCACAGAACACGATGCCGCCGTTTTCCGACAGACCTCGGATCAAGTTAGCCATAGGTTATCCCTCCAATTGAGTATACTGTTTTACCGCACAGAAGAAGTAGCGTTCGCTCTCTTCGGTCAGCTTGCCAAAGGTCTCGCCATCGCAGACGCTCTCCAGCACAAAGCCATGCCGTTCCAGTGCCGCACGGATGGTCTCAAGATCATAGGTGTATTCACAGAACGATTCGTGGAAATGCTCCCCCGTCTCGTGGTAATCGATGTCCACGCTGATCTCCACCTTACGGTCTGCCGCATTGTAGTGGTTGCGCCAGACGCAGGAGGCATCCTCTTCTTCAAAGGTAAATTCGTTTTCGCCCAGCACCTGCTGGTGCTTATAAGGCGTATTCATATCAAATAACAGCACGCCGCCTTTTTCCATAAAGAACCCGGCGTTCGCAATGACCTTATCCAGATCCGGGATATGGTTAAAGGTGTCAAAGGTAGACACCGCCGCCCGGATCGTGCCGTAAAGATCCAATTGCAGCAGATCCTGCCGCAGCAGCAACAGCCGCCCGGAAAACCCGAGCTGTTC
>CAZUDU010000195.1:0-3019 GCA_964619455.1 uncultured Faecalibacterium sp. | reverse complement strand
GCCTGAGTCACCTGACCACTGCGCGGGAACTGGATGAATTTCTGCATCTTTTCGATGGATGCTATCACAAGCTCACACAAGGCTGATCTGTTACAAACACAAAACCCTCCGTCTGGCTGTTGTGCCGAACGGAGGGTTTTATTATTCTACAGGTCTGATCACCGCGATCGTGTCGATGCGGTACCGCCGCATCAGCTCGACTGCTGCCGGGGTGATACGCTCGCCGCTGACCACGATGGGGATCGCAGGCGGACAGGAAACGGTCGGCATAGCACACACACGCCCAAGCGCCTGTTCCACCGGGATACGCTCCTGCGGCGCGAACACCGCCTGACGGATGGTGCAGACACTTTGCAGCTCCTGTTCCAATTGAACAAACGGTGCTGCCGTCTCTTCCGGCACAGGGATACAGGCAGAGCATTCTGCGATCTGCTCCAGAAGGAGCGTGCGCAGCCGGGCAAGATCCTGCGGCGGGTTTTCCGGCGTGAACATCAGCACCACATAGCGCGGATCTGCATATTCGCATTCCATCCCGCCTGCACGGAGCAGTTGTGCAAGTGCGGTTCCGCTCTGCCCCAGCGCAGCTGCGTCCAACGTGAGCTTGAGCGGCTCAAAGCGCCCCGTTTCCCGCGCCAAAGGTACCGGACACCCCCGTTCCAAGGCGGCAGCATTCAGCGTGCTGCGCAGCCTCTCAAGTGCCTTGCAGCAATCCGCGATGCGTCTGGGGTACTCCCCTGCCAGCTCCTGATTGCAGCGATCCAGCGATTGCAGGATCAGATACGAAGGACTGGTAGAGCCGAACAGCGCCAGTGCCCCGCGCACGGCGGCTTCGTCGCGGATCGGTGCATTCTGCCCAAGATGAAGGTAGGCACCGCCGGTCACGACCGGCAAGGTCTTATGCCCTGAATCACAGCACATCGCTGCGCCCAGTTGGATGGGATGCAGGCTTCCTTCCGGCAAAAAGTGCAGATACGCGCCGTGAGCATTGTCCACCAGAAGCGGAACATCGAACGACTCACAGACCTGCGCCAGTGCTCTGATATCCTGCACCCCGCCCAGATAATCCGGGCTGGTGACATAAACGCCGCACGGCTTTTTTCCCTGCTGCGCCAGTGCATGCAGCGCCGAAGCAAGCTCCTGTGCTCCAATAGGGCAGCTGCACAACGCACCAAGCTCCTCCGGCTTTGCCCAGAGCCACCGGATATCAAGATCCAGCAGTGCCGCCGCATACAGCAGCGCTTTGTGGGCATTGCGCGCCGCCAGCAAAAGCGGACGCTGCCCCGCCGGAGCAGCCTGCATCGCAAGGCAGAGCATTGCGCGGATGCACTGGGACGAGCCCTCTGTACTATAATAGGTATGCGCTGTTCCGAACAGCCCGGTGGCATTGGCCTCGCTTTCCGCAATGATGCCCTCCGGCTCATAAAGCTCATCTGCGCCGCAGATCTCAGTGATATCCCACGGCTCAAAGCCGAGCAGCGCCCTGCCCTTGTGCCCCGGCATGTGCAGCCGGGCGGTGCCAGACTGCGCATAGCCGCGCACAAAATCCACGATAGGGGTGGTCACGCTCATTCTGCGCAGCCTTCGCCGTCGCCGCAGGCATTGCAGGTGCCGCCGATCTCGATCGGTACCTCGATGCCCTTTGCCGCCAGATCTTCGTTCTCAGCGACCTTGATCATGATGGCGCACTCCATACGCTTCTTGAACAGCTCACAGCCGTACTCGTACACGCCGGTGATGCTGCCGGTCGCATGATAAGAGTTTGCCGCACAGCCGCCGGAGCAGTAGAGCTTTGCCCAGCAGTCCTTGCACTCCTTGCGTGCATAGGCATTGCAGTGCTTGAACTCATCCCGCACTTCAGTGTTGGTGACACCCTTCCAGATATCGCCCATCAGATACTTGGGATCGCCCACGAACTGATGGCAGGGGTACAGCTCGCCCCACGGGGTGACTGCCATGTATTCGGTTCCGGAACCGCAGCCCGAAATGCGCTTGTAGATGCAGGGGCCGCCGGTCAGGTCGATCATGTAGTGGTAGAAGGTGAAGCCGCGCCCCTCACGGTTGCGCTTGATCATCTCCTTGGCAAGGATCTCGTACTGCTCTTTGAGGATGGGCAGGTCTTCCGCGGTCAGCGCGCAGGGATCGGTCGACTTGGAAACGACCGGTTCCATGCTCAGCTCGGTAAAGCCGAGGTCTGCCATGTGGAAGATATCATTGGTGAAATCTACATTGTTGTGGGTGTAGGTGCCACGCATGTAGTAGCCCTTGTCGCCGCGCTTCTTGACGAACTCCTGGAACTTGGGCACGATGGTATCGTAGCTGCCGCGGCCCGCATAGTCCTTGCGCAGACGGTCATGGACCTCCTTGCGGCCGTCCAGACTCAGAACGACATTGTGGCACTCCTTGTTGCAGAAGTCGATCACATCGTCATCGATCAGCACGCCGTTGGTGGTCATGGTGAAGCGGAAGTTCTTGTTGTGGATCTTCTCCTGCTCGCGGCAGTATGCGACCAGCTCCTTGACCATCTCAAAATTCATCAGCGGTTCGCCGCCAAAGAAGTCCACCTCGAGGTTGCGGCGGGTGCCGGAGTTCTCGATGAGGAAGTCCATCGCACGCTTGCCCACTTCCAGACTCATGAGCGCACGGTCACCCTGATAACGGCCCTGTGCGGCAAAGCAGTAAGAGCAGTTCAGGTTGCAGGTGTGCGCCACATGCAGGCAGAGCGCCTTGACCACCGTGTTGCGGTTCTTGAAATCGAACGCCATATCCTCGTAGACATCCGGGCTCCACAGCTTGCCCGCCTGCTTGAGAGACTCCACATCCTCCAGACACTGGCGCAGATCCTGTTCGGTCACGTCCTCGCGGTCGCCGTACTTTGCCAGCATAGCCGACACGATCTCGTCCGCAGAGTGATCCTGATACATGGCGATGATATCGTAAGCGACCTCATCCACCACATGCACCGAGCCGCTGCAGGTATCCAGCACGATGTTATAACCATTCAATTGATACTGATGGACCA
>CAZUDU010000194.1:0-3080 GCA_964619455.1 uncultured Faecalibacterium sp. | reverse complement strand
CGTACTCCAGCGTGGTGATATCGCCGCAGTCCAGCTCCTGGATCAGGTGCAGTGCACGTGCCAGACCCAGCTCAGGAGAGTTGCGGTCCACACCCTTTTCGTAGCGTGCGGAAGAATCGCTGCTCTGACCCAGTGCACGGCCGGTCTTACGGACGCTGTCGCGGGCAAAAGTCGCGCATTCGAACAGCAGGCTGGTGGTGTTGTCATCCATACCGGAGTTTGCACCGCCCATGATGCCCGCCAGCGCCACCGGCTTCTCGGCATCGCAGATGACCAGATTGTTGGAGTTGAGGGTAAATTCTTTCTCGTCCAGCGTGGTGATGGTCTCACCCTCCACCGCGCGGCGCACGGTAATGCTGCGGCCCGCCACCTTGTTCAGGTCGAACGCGTGCATGGGCTGGCCCATCTCCAGCAGGGTGTGGTTGGTGATATCGACCACGTTGCTGATGGAGCGCAGACCGCACAGTGCCAGATGACGCTTCATCCAGCGGGGAGACTCGCCCATGCGGATGTTGCGGACATAGTGCGCCATGTAGCGGGGGCACAGATCCGGAGCTTCCACCTTGACGCTGATCGGCTCGTCTGCATCGCAGACCGGGGTGTAGTCCATTGCGGGCATCTTCAGGGGCTTGCCCAGGATCGCCGCCACCTCGCGGGCAATGCCCAGCACAGACTGGCAGTCCGGGCGGTTTGCGGTGATAGAGATGTCGAACATATAATCATCCAGACCGACCACAGGGGCAATGTCCGCGCCGGGAACACTGTCCTCCGGCAGGATGAGCAGACCATACACCTCGGAACCGGGGAACAGATCATCGTTCAGACCCAGCTCGGCACCGGAGCAGAGCATACCGTTGGACTCCACGCCCTGCATCTTGCGTGCCTTGATCTTGATGCCGCCGGGCAGCGTGGAGCCGTCCAGAGCTGTGGGTACACAATCGCCCAGCTTCATGTTGTCGGCACCGGTGCTGATGCGGATATCGTGACCGTACTCGCCGCAATCGACAACGCACTTGGTCAGGTGGGTGCCTTCCTGCTTTTCCATCTCGACGATCTTGCCGACGACGACCTTGCTGATACCCTCATCGAGGGGGATCAGTTCTTCGACCTCAAAGCCGCAGGAGAAGAGCTTGGCTTCCAGCTCCTGCGCCGTGATGTCGATATCTACATATTCTTTTAACCAACTGAAAGGTACTTTCATTGTATGTTCTCTCCCCTCTTATTCGTGGAACTGCTTGAGGAAGTTCAGGTTATTCTCGAACATCAGACCGATGTTGTTGATGCCGTACTTGAGCATCGCAATACGCTCGATGCCGATGCCGAACGCAAAGCCGGAGTACTCGTCCGGGTCGATGCCGCAGTTCTCCAGAACTTTACGGTTGACGACACCGCCGCCCAGAACCTCGATCCAGCCGGTGTGCTTGCACAGCGGGCAGCCCTTGCCGTGGCACTCAAAGCAGCTCACGTCCACCTCGACACTCGGCTCAGTGAAGGGGAAGAAAGACGGACGCAGACGGGTCTGGGTGTCCTCACCAAACAGCTTCTGCACGAAGGTGTTCAGAGCGCCCTGCAGATCGCCCAGCGTGATGCCCTTATCCACGACCAGACCTTCCATCTGATGGAACATGGGGCTGTGGGTCGCGTCCGAGTCCGAACGGAACACGCGACCGGGGATCAGCACCTTGATCGGGGGCTTCTGGGAGTCCATCGTACGGATCTGACCACCGGAGGTCTGGGTGCGCAGCAGGAACTCGTCCGACAGGTAGAAGGTATCCTGCATATCGCGGGCAGGGTGATCCTTCGGCACGTTCAGACGGGTGAAGTTGTGGTCATCGTCCTCGATCTCCGGAGCATCTGCCACAGCAAAGCCCATGCCGGAGAACACGTCGATGATCTGATTGGTGACCAAAGTCAGCGGGTGCAGACCGCCTGCCGTGCGGGTCTTGGCGGGCAGAGTGATGTCCACCGTCTCCGCAGCATTGCGGGCAGCAAGCTCTGCCTGCTTGATCTGCTCGGCAGCGGCATCGTAATCTGCCTGCACCTTCGCCTTCAGTTCGTTGACGATCTTACCCATTGCAGGGCGATCCTCCGGCGCAACGGTGCGCAGGTTCTTCATCAGTGCAGGGATCTTGCCGTTTTTGCTGAGATACTCCTGCCAGAACGCCGACAGCGTTTCCTTCGAGGAGACCTGAGCAAGGCTTTCGCTCGCCTGTTTTTCCAGCTCATTGATCATTGCTTGCATGGATGTTCTCTCCTTTTTCCTTCGTGTTTGCATGAATGCGGGCAGTAAAAAAGCCCCGTCCCCAGCCCGGCATAAGCCAGACAAAGGGACGAAGCTTCATCGTTTTCTGCTCCGCGGTACCACCCGGTTTCCACCCCAGAAACAGGGCGGCTCTCAAACGCCGTAACGGGGCGCAACCGTTCTGTGCTAATAAAGCCGCGCTTGTTCGCACAGACCGCTCAGGAGCGAACTTCAGCACAAAGCGTCTCGGAAGCCCTTTCAGCCGGTGAAGCTTCTCTCTTTGCTGACCCTCTTGTGCCTACTCTCTCCGTCGCTGCGTTTCGAGTATTCAGGTTTTATAACCAATTGTTATGTTACCACAATTCGCGCCCGTTTGCAAGCGCTGATGTATTTTTCGCGGTACGGACTACCCTTTTATGCCGCTCACACAGCAAACAGCCGGTCCTTTTGCAGAACCGGCTGTTCTTATGCCGCCCCGTCAGGGGGCTTTTCCCAGGAAATGTGCTCCTTAACGGCTGCCAACGATGGGATATGCAAAGATTTCATCGCTCATCGTCAGAGACTGCCCCAGACAGTTGATCACACACTGCCCGCAGTTCTGACAGGTTTCCGGATAGGCGATAACGCTTTTCTTGCTCTTTTCGTCAAAGCGGAAAACGTCCATCGGGCATACGGTGTAGCACGCCTTGCATCCGATGCACTTATTGAGGTCAACACGTTTAACCATAGCGCAATTCTCCTTTCACACCTTATTCCTTGTTGACAGCGACATTTTCGCTCCAGTCGATGCCGTATGCGCCGGGCTCGTTTGCCGGATCCAGACCAAGTGCCTCGGTCT
>CAZUDU010000193.1:0-3086 GCA_964619455.1 uncultured Faecalibacterium sp. | reverse complement strand
GCCCCCTGCCCGGAATCCTTTGTCACCGAGCCTGTCATCCCGGCTTCCCGCTGGGAGGGGTATCATGTCTGAAAGCGACACCCGAAATATAACCACACAAAGAATCCCGCCGGTCTCCTTCTCAGGAGACCGGCGGGATCTCTATATCATCCACAAGGATGTATACTCTTCATGTGTTCTATCTTTATTCGGATGCCGCCATCAGGCACCTCTTGACAGCTTCCGGCGTTCTCATTTCTTAAAGCACTCTTTTGCCTGCTCCACGAAGTTCAGCACCGGCTCACCGGCAGTAACAGGGTTCCATGCAAGCCCTACCGTTGCGGTTGGGAACTGCTTGAGCGGGATCTTGACCAGATGGGCGAACTTCTTTTTCCGGCTGCAAGGCAGGATGGTAAAGCCCACACCGGATTCCACCATCAGAAGCATGCCGTCCAGACTGCTCTGGATGGAACCGATGCTGATGCCGTTCTCCTGCAGTTCCTTCTGGGTCACGAGCTTGTCGTTGCGCTGCAATTCCGAATCCGCCAGCAGAAGCCTGCGCCCCCGCAGATCACTCAGGGTCAGCTCCTTATATGCTGCCAGCGGGTGGGTATTGTTGACCAGCACATAATAATTCATCTTTTTGAAGGGCAGAAACTTTAGCTTGGACTGCGGCGGCACCTCATGCTGATAGCAATATGCCAACTGTACCTCGCCCGAAAAGAGCAATTTGCAGGCGTTTGCTTCTGCCTGCGGATAAATGTCGATCTGCGCCTGCGGGTGTTCTTCTATAAAAAGTTTGATGGCTGTCGAGAGATTGGAGTAATCGGTCAGGCGGCGGATGAGCAGATTGAGCATAGTGCGCTCGCGTGCCTGGATCGCCTGCGCGACCGAGATCGTTTCTTCCAACTGATGCGTAAGCGGTGCCAAACGGGAGTAGAGATACACCCCCGCTTCGGTCAGGGTCACAGTGCGGTTGGTACGATCAAAAAGCTTGATGTTCAGTTCTTCTTCCAGCGCTTTGACCTGATAGCTGACGGCGGGCTGAGTGCTGTACAGCGCTTCTGCCGCACGCACAAAGCTCAACTGACGCGCCACCTCCAGAAAGCAGGACACCTGCATTGAATTCACCGGTCAGTCCCTCCTTTTCAAACATTCCCTGCGTGCAAAACACAAAACAGAGATTGTTTATTTTCGCCATTTTTATCCATCAACGATAAAAGTTTTTTATCATTATAGCAAATAGTTAAATTGCTGTCAACGAAGCTTTCTGTTAAACTATTCACAACAGGAACACACCGTTCCACACGAGAAAGAGAAGAAAAAGGAGAACTCAGTATGTCTAAGAAGATCTCTCGCCGCAGCTTTCTGAAGAGCGGCGTCGTAAGCGGCACCGGCCTTGCAATGGCAGGCCTGCTGGCAGGCTGCTCCGGCAGCGCTTCCAGCACCGCTCCCGCTTCGAGCGAAAGCACCCCCGCTGTGGAGGCCGCTCCCGCCGTTACTTATGACAAAGAAGTTGATTTCCTGATCGTCGGCTACGGTCTGGCAGGCGAGGCTGCTGCTCTGGAAGCAAACGACATCGACCCCGATGCAAAGGTCTGCGTGCTGGAGAAGATGCCCGAAGAGCTGGCAGGCGGCAACTCCATCGCTTCCGGCCAGACGGTCATTCTGCCCAACCCCGATGATCTGGACACCTTCCGCCGCTATCTGGCAGCCTGCTCTCAGCCCAACCCCATCAAGGACGAGTACCTTGATTATCTGGTCAAGGAATTTGCTGAGCAGGGCACCTGGATCCAGGGCACCGTGGAAAAGGTCGGCTACGAGTTCGGTTACGTTGGCGGCGGCCCCATCAACTGGGGTTCTCTGGTCACCGAGTTCCCGGATCTGGACGGCGCAAGCTTCTCCGGCTGCTCCTCTCACGTCCGCAAGGCCGGCACCACCTTCGAGTACGGCGGTGTGTGGCGCGGCTTCGATCTGGCTGTCCGCGAGCGCAAGAACGTTGAGCTGTGCTTCGAGACCGCATTCAAGTCTCTGATCCAGGACGAGACCGGCAAGGTCCTGGGCGTTGTCGCAACTGACAAGAACGGCAAGGAGTTCACCATTGGCTCCAAGAACGGCGTCGTCCTTGCTTGCGGCGGCTTTGAGAACAACCTGGAGATGCAGCGTGACTTCCACGGCATGGACGCCGTCTACACTGGCGGCACCCCCGGCGATACCGGCGACGCGATCCAGATCCTGATGTCTGCTGGTGCCAAGATGTGGCATATGAAGAACCAGACCCAGTCCGGCGGCTTCTGGCTGGGCATCAAGGTGCCCGAGTACGAGGCAGCCTTCATGCGCAACTTCTCTATGGTAGGTACCTCCTGGATCGAGGTCGCTGCCGATGACTCCCGTTTCTACGACGAGACCGGCGCTTACCACCGCCAGCACATGAAGTACAAGGAGCACGGCCACTATGTTGACCTGATCCACGAGCGCGTGCTGCCCGTTGACCTGATCTTTGACGAAAAGACCCGTACCGCCGGCCCCATCGTTACCAAGTGGCTGAGCTGGCCCATCACCACTGAGGGCTACGTCTGGTCCGATGACAACAGCAAGGAGATCGAGCAGGGCTGGATCATCAAGGCTGACACCATCGAAGAGCTGGCTGAGAAGCTGGGCCGCGATCCCATCGCCCTGAAGGCGACCATCGACAGCTACAACGCAATGGCAAAGGCCGGCAAGGATACCGAGTTCGGCCGCAGCGCTGAGAAGATGAGCCCCATCGACACTGCTCCCTACTACGCAGTGGGCATTGCTCCCTGCCTGGTCGCAACCACCGGCGGCGCAGAGCGCAACACCAAGGCACAGGTCCTCAAGTGGGACGGCTCCATCATCCCCAACCTGTACGAGGCTGGCGAGCTGGGTTCCTTCGTCTCCAACCTGTACCAGAATGGCATGTTCCTGGCCGAGGCCATCGCAACCGGCCGCAGCGCTGCAGACACCGCATTCGGCGGCCGCTCCACCGTGTCCTCTCCGCTGATCATGAAGCAGGAAGAGTACGACATTGCCGGCAAGGCTGACGGCAGCTACGAACAGCTGATCAAGGGCAACCACGGCGAGTTCAC
>CAZUDU010000192.1:0-3090 GCA_964619455.1 uncultured Faecalibacterium sp. | reverse complement strand
ATGTCGCGATAGCGACAAAAAGGGGAACGAGGTGGCATTGCGCAAGCAATGACGGAGAGGGCGAACCACCTGTCATCAATCAAAAAAGCCCCTTGCCGCGAGGCAAAGGGCTTGTAGGGTGCTCAGTCGATCTCAACAAGGACCTTCTCATCGACCCGCACAGCAGCCGCGCGCATCACCACACGAATGGCTTTTGCGATCCGGCCCTGCTTGCCGATGACACGGCCCATATCCCCCTCTGCAACGCTGAGGTGGTAGACGATGGTGCCGTCCTCGCGAGGTGCGTCCACTGTAACATTGACAGCGTCCTTATCCTCTACGAGACCGCGGGCAACTGCCAGCAACAGCTCCTGCATGAGTCAGCCCTCCTACTTACAGAATGTTGGACTTCTTCAGCAGGACGCGGACGGTATCGGTGGGCTGTGCGCCGTTAGCGATCCACTGCTTTGCCTTCTCAGCGTCGATCTTCACCTCAGAGGGCTCCTTGTTCGGATCGTAGGTGCCGATCTCTTCGATGAAGCGGCCATCACGGGGAGAACGGCTGTCAGCGACAACCACACGATAGAAGGGAGCCTTCTTAGCGCCAACGCGGCGCAGACGAATCTTAACTGCCATGGTAAATATCCTCCAAAAATTCTTGTTCCCCAAATACGGGGTGTTTAAAATCTATCTGTACAACCCCGGTCGGGGTGTATACCAAAAATCATTACAGCCCGCGGAAACCTTTTGCTCCGCCCATCATGCCGTTCAGGCGGCGGGCAAAACCCTTGGGGCTCTTTTTCATCTGCTTCATCATCTTCTGCATCATCTCAAACTGCTTGAGCAGCTTGTTGACGTCCTCGACCTTCGTGCCGCTGCCCGCAGCGATGCGGCGCTTGCGCTTAGGGTTGATGATGGAGGGCTTTTCGCGCTCGGCAGGGGTCATGGAATAGATCATGGCCTCGATGCGGTCGAACGCTTTTTCATCGATCTGGCTGGCGTCGATGCCCGAACCACCGGGCAGCATGCTCAGCATCGCTGCCGCGCCGCCCATCTTGCGGATCTGTGCAAACTGATCCAGCATATCGTTCATATCGAACTTATTTTCCAGCATCCGCTTTGCGGTCTGCTCAGCCAGCTTTTCGTCCGCGGTCTCCTGCGCACGCTCGATCAGGCTGAGCACATCGCCCATGCCAAGGATGCGGCTTGCCATACGCGCGGGGTGGAACACTTCCAGATCGTCCAGCTTTTCGCCTACGCCCTGGAACTTGATGGGCTTACCGGTCACGGACAGCACCGAGAGTGCTGCGCCGCCGCGGGTGTCGCCATCGGTCTTGGTCAGGATGATGCCGTCCACGCCGACCGTCTCGTTGAAGGTCTTGGCAACGTTGACAGCGTCCTGACCTGCCATCGCGTCCACGACCAGCAGCGTCTCGTCCACCGGGACAGCCTGCTTGATATCCACCAGCTCCTGCATCAGGACTTCATCGATCTGCAAGCGGCCGGCGGTATCCAGGATCACGATGTCATTGCCGTAGTCCTTGGCGTGTGCCAGTGCCTTTTTGGCGATGACCGGCGGCTTTTCGCCCGGCAGGGTGAACACCGGAGCACCCGCCTGCTTGCCCACGACCTGCAGCTGGTCGATGGCTGCGGGGCGGTAGATATCGCACGCCACCAGCATGGGGCGGCGGCCCTGCTTGATATAGTATTTTGCCAGCTTTGCGGCGTGGGTGGTCTTACCATTACCCTGCAAGCCGCAGAGCATGATGATCGTCTGACCCTTGTTCTTGATGTTCAGGCGGGCAGCTTCCTCGCCGCCCATCAGAGCGACCAGCTCCTCGTTGACGATCTTGACCACCTGCTGGGCGGGGGTCAGGCTCTCCATGACCTCCTGTCCCATCGCGCGCTCGGACACCTTTGCGCAGAATTCCTTTGCCACCTTGTAGTTGACATCGGCTTCCAGCAGTGCCATGCGCACTTCGCGCATCGCGGTCTTGATGTCCGCCTCGGTCAGCTTACCGTGACCGCGCAGCTTTTTGAATACACCGGCAAGGCGGTCGGTCAAAGATTCAAATGCCATTGTACGGTGCTCCTCTCTGTTTCGTTCAGCTCTCGTTCGCTTCGTCGATGGATCGGATCAGCTCCAGCATCCTTGTCAGCGTGGAGACATACTCGGTGGTCGTGAGCTTCGCATTCGGGCCGGTGCACTCGAACCGTGCATCGATGACCATCTGTTCCAGCTGCTCCAGCTTTTGCTGCACACGGCGATACCGCGCGGCAAAGCCGACCTTTTCCTCCAGCTCCTTGAGCGCCGTTTCGCCATGCTTGATGGTGTCCCGCGCGCCCTGCCGGGTAATGCCGAAGTTCTCTCCGATCTCGCTGAGCGAGAGATCCTCATTGTAATATTGACGCAGCATCTCACGCTGTTTCTGGGTGAGCGCCTCGCCGTAGAAATCGAGCAGATATCCCATTTCAAGATCTTTTGCCACTGCGCTGACCTCCGGTGTCTGCCCTTGTTTCGCTCTGTAAGTGTAAAGTTGATTTGCTTTACGGATGGAGTATAGCAGAAGTATCCCTCCATGTCAAGCATTTTGGCAGCATTTTTTTAAAAAAGATGCAAAAATCCGCTGTTTTTGCCCCCGCAGCACTTGACGATGCCCCCGCCCTGCGTTAGGATAAAAGCAGCTTGTATCCCAAAAAGCATTTAGAAAGGAGCCGTACCGTGCCGATCTATCCGAATCTTTATCGTTCCCTGCCCGCCTGCCCTGTCGTGGAGCTGCGGGGTTATGCCGCCGCCTGCGGGCTGAACGGTCGGCTCTTTGCCTATCTGGACTATTATGGTCCCACCGGCACCGCGCGCGACCGCCTTGCCGAGGGAATGCTCGCACTTGCTGCACAGCATGGGGTGCTCGCCGCCGGGCAGCCGGTGATCGAAGCCGTTTCCGGCTCCTTCGCCACAGCGCTCGCCCTCGCCGGGCAGATGTTCGGGCACCCGGTCGTGCTCAGCATGCCGGAGGATGCGCCCGCCCGCCGGCAGGAGAACCTGCTCCGGCTGGGGGCGCAGATCCTGCACAGTCCTGCTGCCGACGGGCTTGCCGGGGCACGCGCACT
>CAZUDU010000191.1:0-3091 GCA_964619455.1 uncultured Faecalibacterium sp. | reverse complement strand
CCGATGCGAGCCGCCGCGCACGCTTCATCCACAAGGTCGATCGCCTTGTCCGGCAAAAAACGCCCCGGCAGATACCGCACTGACAACTCGACCGCTGCACGCAGCGTTTCAGTCGGCAGATGAACGGCATGATACCGCTCATACCGCGGGGCAAGACCCGTCAAGATGTCCACCGCCTGCTGCGGGGTCGGCTCCTCCACCTGCACCTTGCCAAACCGCCGTTCCAGTGCAGCATCCTTCTGGACATGGGTACGGAACTCCTGATTGGTGGTCGCACCAATGATCTGGATCTCACCGCGTGCGAGCACCGGTTTCAAAATACTGGCCGCATCGATCGCGCCCTCCGCCGCACCCGCACCTACGATGGTATGGAACTCGTCCACAAACAAGATCGCGCTTCCGTCCCGCACAAGCTCCTCCAGCAGGTTCTTGAATCGTTCCTCAAAATCGCCCCGGTATTTTGTTCCCGCAACAAGGCTTGCCATATCCAGTGCCAGAAGCCGCCGCCCCTGCATGGCTCGCGGCACACGGTTCTGCGCGATGCGCTGCGCCAGCCCTTCTGCCAGCGCGGTTTTGCCCACACCCGGCTCCCCCACAAGGCAGGGGTTATTCTTCTGGCGACGGCAGAGGATCTCCACCATGCGATCCAGCTCCGAGTCCCGGCAGAACACCGGATCCAGTTCACCATCCAGTGCGCGGCGGGTCAGATCCCGGCAGTATTTGTCACTGGAGCGGCTGCCGCGCGACACGCTTGCCGATGCTTTTGGCTGCGGCTGCACCGGAAGAACGAACTGCCCGGAAAGCTGTCGGCACTCCCGCACCGCTTCGGTGAGCGGAACACCCATCGAGGCCAGCAGTATCCCCGCCGTACAGCCGTCATCCTCCAGAATGGCGCAGAGCAGATGCTCCGGCTCGGCGCGGGAACGCTGGGCATTCTGGGCACCGATCAGCGCATAATCCATGACACGGCGCAGATCCGGGGCAAAGGCGTTTTTGTCCAGATGCAGCGGCGGGGTGCGCCGGGTCTCCGCAAGCTGGCTGCGCACCGCAAGCTCCGTGACCTTTTTCTGGGCCAGAAACTGTGCCGCTGCACCGTTTTGCTGCTGGAGCATTGCCAACAGCAGATGCCCGGTATCCGCTTTTTCGTATCCAAGGCCGCCCGCCAGCTGGAGCGACTGCTGCAGCAGCCCGTCTGCCTGCCGTGAAAAACCCTTGTATCCACCGATGCCAAACTTTTCCCAAATCTTCATCTGCCTGCTCCTTGGTGTTCCCCTTTGTGATATCGTAACCCAAGTATAGCCCTCCTGCACACAAAAAAATCAGTTCTTCGTGTCGCCGCAGCAGGAAAAGCGCCACACGCAAAAAACGCACCGTGCATATAGCACGGTGCGTTTTTTCGATTCAACGATGTGAAAGGATCAGGCCATCTCTTCCAGAGCCTTCTTCAGATTCTTTGCGATCTGATCGGGGCAGCTGGTTGCGCGGGGGCCGCAGGTAGTGCCCTCCATGCGGGCAATGACGTCCTCTGCCTTCATGCCCTTGACCAGGCGGCAGATGCCCTTCAGGTTGCCATTGCAGCCACCGATGACCTCGATGGACTCGATGGTGTGATCGTCGTTCAGCACAAAATTGGTCTGCTTGGAGCAGGTGCCGACATTGGGGAAGCTAAATTCCTTGCTCATAGTTTTTCATTCCTTCTCTTTTCAGTTCCCAGCGGGACTGTTGGTGCTTCTATTATAGCGCACCCGGCACAAAAGTCAATGTGACCCGGTCACACAGGGCTGCCGCGCCGCTGCTGTGCCAGCTTCACGATACGCTCGATCTGCTCTGCGGTGGTCGTGCAGGTCCCCACCGGATGCGGACGCTTGTGGTTGGAACCGTGGAAGTCCGAACCTCCGGTGCGGATCAGACCGTACTGTTCGCACAGTGCGGTGCACTCTGCCTTATCCTCCGGGCTGTTGCGGGGGTGCTCGATCTCAATGCCGTCGATCAGCCCCTGTGCAGCCAGCTCCCGCACCAGCGGCATACTCTTGTAAACGGTCGGGTGCGCAAAGATCACAACTGCGCCCGCCGCCCTTGCGGTTTGCAGCACTTCATGCACCGGGATATACTCCGGCGAATGGAGCACCTTGCCCAGCGGCTCCCAGCCAAACAGCTCATGGTAGCGCTCGCCATAGATGCCATCGCTCAGACCCAGTTCCCCCAGCGCCTGCATGATGCCGCTTTTGTAGAGCACCCCGCTGTCCTTGGCATATTCCAGTGCCTGCTCGGTGCGGAACTGCGGGAAGATGGCTTCCAGCTCCCGTGCGCTTTGCAGGCAGCACTCGTTGCGGCGCTGGCGCATGATGTCGCAGTGGCGGCGCAGCGCAGCATTGTCCGGATCGGGGTAGAAGCAGAGCAGATGCACCCGATGCTTGCGCTCGTAGTCGTAGCCGGTCAGCTCTGTGGCGGGAATGAGCCGCACACCGCTGTGCACCGGATGCTCATAGGCATACTGCACGCTCAGAAGCGTGTCGTGATCCGAGATCGCCATCGTGTCCAGCCCCGCACGCGCCGCAAGCAGCGGCAGGCGGTGGATGGGCACCGAACCATCGGAACAGGTGGAATGGTTATGAAGATCGCCAGCCATGAAAGATAGCCCTCTTTACTCTTTATAGAAATTGATCAGGCAGCCGTCTGCCAGGATCTTGCGCTCATCTGCGGTCAGCGGCGCCATGTACAGGCTGAACGGCTTGACCGTATCGCCCAGCACATACGCCGGGATGTTCTGCAGGTCGCCCTGCAGGACGGCACGGGCATTCGGGATCAGGATATAATCACCTAATCCAAAGGGCGTTGCTCCTGCCAGCTGCAGCGGGAGCATGCCCCAGTTGATGAGGTTGGAGCGGTAACGCTTGGTGGCATACTCGGTAACGATGTTCGCTCCGGCGCCCAGCACACGCTGGCAGCTTGCCGCCTGCTCACGCGCCGAGCCGTCGCCCGGTTTGACCGCAAAGATGGTAGAAGCGATCTGCACATCTGCCCAGTCCAGCTTCTCGCAGCCGGGCACCTGACGCAGCTTTGCCAGCAGCTCAGCACTGCCCTCCCCTGC